>JAJAZB010000482.1 GCA_026785975.1 Cytophagaceae bacterium
AAACTGGTCACCGAAAAATGGCTCGTGATTGGCGATGGGCAGGTGCGGTGAGGCTTCCTCACGTGGCCTCACCCCTGCCCCTCTCCGGTGGAGAGAGGTCAAATACAGGCTTTTTGAGTCACCCCTCTCCACCGGAGAGGGGTTGGGACGGTCCGCCGCACGGTGAGGCTAATTCTAAATCTTATTTCCCCGCCTGAAGTTTGGGCGCTTCCGCCACCTGGTGGTTGGTTTTTTCGAGCCGTTGGTAGGCGGTATCAAACGATTCGCCGTGTCGCACGGCCCGTAGCAAGTTGTGCAACCCGTTGGTACCCACCACCGATAGCCAACGGGATACTTCCAGGCCGGCCGTCAGGTACGCTTTGTTGATGTAGTGGCGATCGCCCCCGAAGAAGCCCTTTACCGTTCGGATATCCGTCAACTCCATGCCGTCGCTGCCGTGGTGGGTCATCAGCATCCATTCATCGAGGTAGTCGAGGTGACGACGTGTGGTATCGGGATTCGTAAACCGATAATCCACCATCAGGGCCAGGCCCTCATCGAACCACTGGGGGACGGAATTTTTGGTTTTGAACCAGCCCAGGCGGGTAAACAATTCATCGTGACACATCTCGTGGCTGATGACGTCGACGTTGAGTCCGTCTGGATTCAGCACGATCCACGAACCCGTCGGGGTACCCAGGCTACAGCCGGGGCCTTCGTCCATGAGCGCAAATTTGCTGTAAGACGGTTTATCATGGCAGAAAATAATGCTGCTGTCGCCGACCTGATTGCCCCAAAACTCCCGGATGCGCTGGCGCGAACGGGTAATGGACTGGGTCAGCGAATCGCGTTGGGTAGCGGTGGCGTCATTGCTGACGTAAAGCCCGCCCGGATATTCGGTGAAATTGCCGAAGCGTACGGTCTGGCAGTGCCAAATGGCCGGAAACCAGAAATAGTAGGCCACCAGCAGGAATACGCCCAGGAGGAATAGATTCAGTAGGAGAACTTTCGTCGAACGCATATAAAATCAGCTTTAAACAACCCGGCGGTTCGGTTGTTCTCTCCAAAAGTAGAGCAAATTCCGCAACTAACCACGTTCACCTATCAACCGGTCAGTCAAAATGGAACAAAAATCGTGCGTAATTATTGGGGCGGGACTAAGTGGACTGACAGCCGGGTATTTTCTAACCCAAAATGGCTGGCAAGTCACCGTACTCGACAAGGGCCGGGGCGTGGGCGGGCGCATGGCCAGCCGTAGTTTTGCCGGTGCGCGTTTCGATCACGGTGCTCAATATTTTTCGATAAAATCGCTTGATTTTCAAAACTTTATCGAACAATTATCGGGGAAAAGATTGCTAAGAAAATGGAATGTTCGCTCCGATGGGTACCCCCGTTTTGCCCTTGAAGGCGGCATGAACGGGTTGCCAAAAAGAATAGCCGAAACCCTGGATGTGCGCACCGGTCAAAAAGTTTCCGGGCTGCAAAATGAGGAAGAGACTTGTACGATCATCACCGAAACCGGTCAACGGTACGCAGCGCACCATGTGTTGTTGACCCTGCCGGTGCCCCAGGCGCTGGCCTTATTTTCTGGTCAACTCCTGCTTTCTGAATCCGATCAGGCGGCGCTGTCGGGCATTAGGTACGATCCCTGTTGGACGGTGATGGCGACCCTGACCCAGCCCAGCCGGATACCACCGCCCGGCGGACTTGTCCTCGAAACTGGTCCGGTGGCCTGGTTGGCCGACAATCAGCAAAAGGAAATTTCCGAACGCCCCAGCGTCACGATTCACGCCAGCGCCGATTTCAGCCGGCAGCATTTGGAAGACGACCCGGAAACAGTGCAGAAAATTCTGCTTGGTGCTGTCGCAACCTGGGTGCTCCCCGCCACAGTACAAATGACGCAGGTACACCGATGGCGATACAGCCACGCGGCGCAACGGCACCCGGCCCCATTTTTGCGGCTCGATCTGCCTGTTTCGGCGCTCATCGGTGGCGACGCCTTCGGCATAGGCAACGTTGAAGGGGCTTTTTTGTCGGGGAAAGCGATGGCGGAGGCGTTGCTGGCGTTACCCAGCGAGTGAGCACTGGCAGTACCTGACGGAGTACCCCGGCCAGGGTACCGTTTTTCTGGTCATTGCGAACCGGCCCCAGCGTGTGTACATTGGCTTGGGTTACGAAGCGCAACCCACCGGGTTGGGCAATAGCCGGTACGTGGGCAGCACCGACTTGTGGGAATTTATCCCGTAACTTTTCCGGGAATTCCATGACACAAAAGCGACTCTTTTATTTCGTTAAAATCGGGTGGACTGTCGCCATCGGGCTAATGGGCTGTCAGCCAGAATCTGACCAGCCGATTCCAGCTACGAAGGGCGTCGTTTCCCTGGTATCGGTGTTGCCGACGGGAGCCGAACGCGCCGAGATTCTCGTGAAACACAGTCCCGCGCTGACGGAGGCCGATTGGCAATTGACCGCCCAGACCGATGCCGGAGCGCCCGTTTCGCTGTCGGCGGCCCAACCCGCTACGGGAACCGGGGCGTTGGCGGTGACTTACCAGGCCACGGGCCTCGTGGCGGGACGGACGTACCGGTTGACCCTGACCTACCGTACGGGCAAGCAGTCGGTGGCGCTGGAGCGAACCTACCAGCACCCGGCAACGGCGACCTCGCCCTGGAAACGGCTGGCATTTTTGCCGGTGGAGGAAGGGAATTTCACGGGACAATTGTATTCGGCTTCGACGGAGTACGTCTACCTGCCCAATCGCTTCGTGCGCCCCGGCGAGGCGCATTTCTGGGAATATTACCGCACGGGTAACACGTGGCAACCCTCCCGGTTTAAATGGTCGGTGTCGCCCCGGCAGGGGATGATTTTCTTTCAACTCGATTACGCCGACGAGCCGCAATACAGCAAACCCGCTTTTTTCTACGGATTGGGGTATGTTTCTGACGACCGACTGCCCGAAAAACGGGCCTATCTCAACGATTTTAACGAAGGTGGCAACCCGATTCCGTACGATTTTCCTGGTGAGCAGGGCGAAGTCGTGGCGTTCACTGCCGCCAATCAGAGGTATTTGCTCACCCAAAACGGCACAGTACGATGTATTCGTATGTGGTGAACAGGGATTCAACGAATCACTGGCGGCGACGGGCGAGTTTCCCGAAAAGCCGGTTTCCCTGGCTACGTTTTCGCTCAACAACGTGGGCTACGTGCTCAACCAACGTGCCGGACAGCCGCCGCACCTGTTCGCTTACGACCCCAAAACGGGTTCTTGGACGCGCGAAGCCGATTTTCCGGGTTCCAGCCGCACGCAGGGCTTGGCGTTCACAGCTAAAAACAAAGCCTTTTACGGCCTGGGTACGGCGAGCGACAAAGGTCTGCGCGACCTCTGGCAGTACGACCCTGCCACCGACCAGTGGCAGTACGTCACCGATTACCCTGGTCAAGGCAACATCGCGCTCGTCAGCGTGGGCTACGCCAACCGGGCGTATTTGGGATTAGGGTACGAAACACAACCGACTGGGCAGGGGACGTTTCGGTACGTGGGCTGCACCGATTTCTGGGAATTTGTACCTTGATGATGTTCCGTTGTGAATGAAATTTTTTTGGATGAAGAAAACACATCTGATTCGTTGCCTGCTGTGTTGGTTGGTCGTTGCGGGCCTATTGGCTGCCTGCGTGAAGGAAGTAAAATTGCCCATTCGGCAGGTACAACCCGTACTCGTGGTGGATGGCCTGATTACGGACGAACCGCCGCCGTATTTGGTCAAACTCAGTTTTACGAATCCCTTCCAATCGGGCCAGGCAGTCAATGTGCGGCTGGACCCCGTCAACGGGGCGTTGGTCACCGTCAGCGACGACGAAGGCCTAACCGTGCGCCAGGAGCAAGACCCATTTACGCCCACGTATTACTTTTTGCGCGATTCAACCTTCCGGGGCCGGGTGGGTCGCCAGTACACGCTGACCGTCCGGCTCGACGACGGCACCGAGTACGTCTCCTCGCCCGAAGTCATGGCGCCGGTCGCGCCCATCGAGCGGGTGTACGCCCAATACCTGCAACGGCCTTCCGGTGCGACGGTGCCCGATGCCTACCAGGTGTACGTGGATACCCGCGACCCGGCAACCCCCGGCAACTACTACCGCTGGTCGGGCTATGGCTACGTGCCCCGGCCGTCGACAGGCGGCCCTTTTGGTTGCTGCTCGCGCTGTTGGGTGCCGTTTTACGGCTCGCTCAGCGTGGTGTTGTCCGACGCCCGCGTCAACGGCAACCGCATCACGCGCCAGCCCGTGGTGACCTCGCCGGTGTACACGTTTGGCAGGCAGTACCTCGACGTGAAGCAGTATCGCTGACGCGGGAAGCGTATCAATTCTGGAAAAAATACGAGGAGCAAACCACCCTGACCGGCTCGATTTTCGACCCCCAACCGGCGCCCATCGAAGGAAACGTTTCCCGGCAAAGCAATCCCGTCGATGTCACGCTGGGCTATTTCGGGGCCTCTGCCGTCAGCCAACGGCGAATGGTGATTTTGGGCGATACCCTCCTGGCCGATCCCCGCCTGCAATTGGAAACTCGCTACGGCAACACCTACACCAAGCCGGGAAGTTGCCTGGTGGCGTACCCGCAGAGTACGCTGGGACCACCCGTTAGCTGGTGATTTTATGAGAAAGAACATACCCCAAATCGTGTTCTGGCTGTTGCTCCTGCTGCTTTTCGTCGTCGCCACTGCCCAGGCTCAGCGCGTGATTCGGGGGCGGGTCACCGAAAGTGGTTCGGGCAAAGCCATGCCGGGCGTTTCGATTGTTGGGAAAAAATCGGGGTTGGGTACCCAGACCGACATCACCGGCGCGTATCGGCTGTCTGTGTCGCCGGGGACGTACCTGCTGACGTATTCCGCAGTGGGGTTTCATCCGAAAAGCCGCCTCATCGACGTGACCGCGACCGATGCGGAGGTCAATCTGAGTTTGAGCGAGAACATCCAACAACTCGACGACGTACTCATCACCGGCCAAACGCCCGACCAAAACGTGACGGCCACCGCGATGAGCCAACTTCGGCTGGACATCAAAAATTTGAAGAAAATTCCAGTGGTTTTTGGAGAAGCGGATATTTTGAAAGCGCTCATCCTGCAACCCGGCGTCACGACGGTGGGTGAGGGAGCGGGTGGCTTCAACGTGCGCGGCGGGCGCACCGACCAGAACCTGGTGTTGCTCGACGGCGCGCCCATTTTCAATACCTCACATTTGCTGGGTTTTCTGAGCAACCTCAACGCTGATGCCATCCAGGACGCGGTGCTCTTCAAGGGCAATCTTCCGGCGGCTTACGGCGGGCGGCTCTCGTCGCTGCTGTTGATGAACACCAAAACCGGGAACCCCGACAGCTTGCGCGTGACGGTGGGTCTGGGCCTGCTCACCAGCCGGGTACTGGCCGAAGGACCCCTTACCCGCAATCACCGCCTGACGTTCGTGGTGGGTGGTCGTGCGGCCTACCCCAACTTTGTGTTGCGGGCGTTCCCGTCGCCGACCAACCAAAACCGGGCGGCTTTTTACGATGTCAATGCCCGATTGACGTACCAGTTGGCCGAAAACAGCCGGGTGACGAGCACGGTTTATCACAGCGTGGACCAGTTCAAATTCCCCGACGATACGGCCTACGGTTGGCAGTCAACGCTGGGGACAGTGCGCTGGAGCCAGGCCATTTCCCGCCGGGTATCGTTCAATTTGACGGTGTTGCAAAGTGAGTACCGCTTTCACCTCGACGGTCTGGCCCGCACCAACGAGTTTGTGTACCAATCCACCATTCGCCAACGCGAGGCCCGGCTCGACTGGCTGTGGACGCCCACCACGACGGTGCGGGTGGAGTGGGGCGGTTCGTTGCTGGGCTACCGGCTTTCGCCGGGAACGATTGGCCCGTCTGCCGATTCGTCCAACATCCGCGCGCAGGCCCTCCCTTCGGAGCAGGCCCGCGAAGGGGCGGGCTACCTCGCCGCCGAATGGACGGTGCGGCCCTGGCTATCGGTGCAGGCGGGACTACGGTACGCGGGTTTTCAGAACGTGGGGCCGGGCAAAACCTACCGCTACGTCGAAGGCGTACCGCGTTCGGAGGAAACCATCACGGACACGTTGAGTTACGGCACCGGGCAGGCGCTGGCGAAGTACGGCGGCTGGGAACCACGGGTGTCGTTGCGAATCGGGGCGGGGCCGACGGGTTCGATTAAACTCAGTTACGCCCGAACCCGGCAGTTTTTGCACTTGATTTCCAACACGACAGCCATTTCCCCGGTCGATTTTTACAAAGTCAGCGATGCGCTCGTGCCCCCGCAAGTGGCCGACCAGTGGGCCGTGGGCTATTTTCGCAATTTCAAAAACAACACCTATGAATTGGCCCTGGAAGCCTACACAAAATATTTGCACAATTTGGTGGAGTACAAAAACGCGGCGACGCTGCTGCTCAACCCGTATCTCGATGCTGATTTGCTGAGGGCAAAAGGGCAGGCGTACGGCATCGAGGCGAGCTTGCAAAAAACACGAGGAACTCTGACGGGCCTGATTGCGTACACCTACGCCCGGACGCTGGTGCGGGTGGAGACGCCCTACGTTGGCGAGCAGGTCAATCGGGGGGGAGTGGTACGCGGCCCTGACCGACCAACCGCACAACCTGACGGTATCGACGCAGTGGAAATGGAGCCGGGGTTGGACGTTGGGTACCAATTTTACCTACACGAGTGGTCGCCCGGCTACCTACCCCGACGGCACCTACGTATTGGGGGGCAACTCGGTACTCAACTACTCGCGCCGCAACGCCGACCGCCTGCCCGAGTACCATCGCCTCGATGTGTCGTTTACCAAAGATACCCGCAAGCAGGCCAATCAAACGCGGTACAGCACGGTCGTGGTGGCGTTTTACAACGTGTACGCCCGGCAAAATCCCTACTCGATTTACGTGCAACGGTACTTTGCCAACACGCGGGCGTACCAGTTGTCGGTGTACGGCAGCATCATTCCCTCGGTGAGTTGGACGTACACGTTTTAGGGCGCTATTTGCGATTGGTTAATTTTTTGAATGCCAATGAGTTTCGGCGTAAAACTGCCAAATTGCTTTTGACTAAATCCAACGAATAGCTAATGAGAGGTTCAAAAAACGGGTTCGCTAAGCTAATCTATCCACCCCGTATCCGGTGGCTACTCATTAGCAAAACGCTACGATTCGTTGTTGCTACAGCTTGCCTGACCGGCTGTATCGAACCGTTTGATACCGGTTTTGTCTCCTCGGTCAACCTGATCGTCGTCGAGGGCGTTATCACCGATGCCGACCAGCCGCAATTCATCCTCCTGAGCCGCTCCAAAGGCGATTCGCTTACCGGACGGCCCGGCTATCAGCCCATCAACGGCGCCCGCGTCGAGGTGCTGGTCGATTCCACCCAAGTTGTCAGTTGTCAGCAAACGGCCCCCGGTCTGTACCAATTGCCAGATGGTTTCCGGGGTAGGCCCGGCCATCGCTACCAACTCCGGTTTACCCTCACCAATGGCACCCGCTACGCTTCTTCGGTGGAGACGATGCCCGCCGTGCCGCCCATTCAGAACGTTTACGACCGTTTCAACGCCCAGAGTATCCCGACCGATAAGTTTGGGATTTTCCAGGCCGCCAACGACGTTTTTATCGACCTCCAGGATCCTGCCGACGTGCGCAATTACTACCGCTGGGACTGGATGCTCTGGGAACGCCAGGAAGTTTGTCATTCCTGCCAGAACGGCGAATATTACATCAACGACGCCAAGGGCAATCTACTCGAAGACTGCATCCCCGATCCTAAATCCTTTGGTTACGTGATGCCCATCTTTAGGGATTACGTGTGCCGGACGCCGTGCTGGGAGATTCTTTTCAGCGCCCAGTTGAAGTTGTTTGCCGACATCTACACCGATGGCGGGCCGCTGACGGAGTGGCGCGTGGCCCAGATTCCTTATTACCAGTACACGCCGTGTCTGGTCGAAATCCGGCAGTTGGCCCTGACGGCGGGTGCTTATCGGTACTACAAATTATTGGACGACCAGACCCAGAAGACCGGGAGCCTGGTGGATACGCCCCCGGCACCCCTCGTGGGCAACGTGCGCAACCTGACCAACGAGCGGGAACACGTTATCGGCTACTTCACCGCCTCTGGTGTTTTTCAGGTACGTTATTGGCTTGATCGCCGGGCCAACACAGGCCCAGGAGACTTGAGTTTGTTTAAATTTCTCAATGGCCGGGAGCCAAGCATCGTGCTAGGCAGTCCGTTTCGGGGTCGCCCGCCGCTGGCCGTTTGCGTACCCGGCGCTGGCCGGACGCCCATCAAACCCGAGGGCTGGAAAGAATAGCTTGACGTTAATTCACCGCGCAATCAACTCGGCCACTTCGCGGCCCGTTTGCATGGCCGCGTTGAGCGAGGGATAGGCGGTCTGGTCGCCGCACTGGTAGAGACGTTCGCCCAGTTTGAGCGAGCGAAGGCCCGCCTTCGGGCCGAAATGGAGTAGCGCCTCGGGCAGATGGTACGTCCGCAAATGTTGCCACTTGGCTACTTCAGGGCCGTACCAGTGGCTGAGTTCGCGCTTTATTTTTTCCGTCAAAGCCGCTTCATTTACCGTTTCCAATCCTTGCGTCGAAACCGAGATCAGGGCCTGGCCGTCGGGAGCGTAACCGGGAGCGATGTCACTGGGCACACACAGGTTGTGTACCGCCGAGGCCCGGTCAGGGTTGAGCACGATCATTTTGCGATCGAGCGGCGAGCGGTTGGCCGCGAAGTACGTGCAGGTGGTGTGGTTGAATGTCCGCGTGGTGGCCAAACCCAGCAGGACATCGGCCTGGTGAGCATCCACGGCCAGCACGACGGTGTCGGCGCTAAGGGCTTGGCCATTATCCAAATACACGTTCGTGCCTTCAACCCGAGCGACCCGAGTGGCGGTTTGCACCGTGCCCGACGGCAGCATCGCCTGAATTTGTTCGGCCACCGCCTGAATGCCCTGGGCGGGCAGGGTGGCATCGCCCGCGTAAAAATATTTGAAGACAAAGCGAAAAAAATGGGCGGAGGTGGTCAGGCTGTTTTCCAGAAAAACTCCACCGAAAAATGGCCGGAAAAAGTCCGAAATCATCCGCCCGGTGAAGCCGTAGTCCTGTAAAAAAGTCAAGGTGTCGTTGGTGGGGTGGCGAAACAATTCCAGGTCGTCGGCGTCTTCGGTTTCCATCGTCAACCGTAGCACCCGGAGTTTATCGCTTAACGAACCCACCGGTGATGCCAGCGCCGAAAAGACCGATGCGCTGCTCCGAAACGGATCGCCGAGTACCGTAAAGCCCGGCGGCTGCCGGATCACGGCCCCGGATTCAAAAGCGTTCAACTGCAAGCGGTTGTAATCGAGCAAGCGCTGGGTTTCGGGGTAGGCGGTTAGAAAAACGTGGAAGCCCCGGTCGAGCGTAAATCCGCCTACTTTATCGGTACGGGCGCGCCCGCCCACGCCGTCGGAGGCTTCAAGAATAATACTGCTGAGGCCCCGGTCACGCAGGTATTTGGCGCAGGTCAGGCCCGCGAGGCCCGCGCCGATGATGATGACGTTGTTCATGGTTAAGTATTCGAGCAAAGTTTTTAAGTTATTGGTTATTAAGTTATTGCCCTCAAACACTCGGGGCCGTGCGGCTCATTATCATACTTTTACCAAACCGCAGCGGCGAACCGTAACTAATAACCCAATAACTACTTAACCTTACTTAGAGTGCAGAGTTCAAGGCAAACGACGCTGGAAACGGCCCGAATTTAAAAAATGGAAATCACGCCCCTCGATGGGGGCCGAACAAAAGTAACACGCTACGGGGATTCTTACCGATTCGGCAGGGGTGGCCCAGTGGAAAAGCAGCGGATTTACCTTTTTTGCAGTTTATCGGCGCAAACCGTACTTTTCGTCCGCAAATACACTAAACCGGACTCGGCGTTTTTGGATAGAATTGAGGAAAAAGCCTTTATTTTGCGTACTTTCTTGAATAAATCCGAGTTATGACCTACCGCATTCACGAAGAAAACGGGTTTAAATACGTAGACCAGGGACAAGGCGAAACGCTGTTGCTGTTGCATGGATTGTTTGGCGCGTTGAGCAACTGGGAGGGCGTTATCGAGGGTTTTCGGGATCGGTACCGCGTGATAATTCCCCTGATGCCCATTTACGAAATGCCCGCCCGCCTGGCGGGATTGGAGGGGCTGCTTCAGTTTATCGAGGAGTTTATTACGTTTAAAAAATTAACGGATTTGTCCCTGCTGGGCAACTCGCTCGGCGGGCACATTGCGTTGTTGTACGCCATCAAACACCAGCGGGAGGTAAAGCGGCTGGTGCTGACGGGTAGCTCGGGATTGTTTGAAAATTCGATGGGCGGTAGTTACCCAAAACGGGGTAGTTACGAATACATTTCTGACCGGGTGGCCTACACGTTTTATGACCCGAACGTAGCCACCAAAGAATTGATCGATGAGGTATTTAGCATTACCAACAGCATCCCCAAGTGCATGAACATCGTGCAGATTGCCAAGTCGGCGCAGCGCAACAACGTGGCCAAAGAGTTGCCCACGGTGCAGGTACCGACGCTGTTGGTGTGGGGCCTCAACGATACGATTACACCGCCTTCCGTCGGGCATGAGTTCAACCGGCTCCTGCCCAACTCGGAGTTGTGGTTTGTGGATCATTGCGGTCACGCCGCCATGATGGAGCATCCCGTGAAATTCAATGCCATTCTGGAACGTTTTTTGGAGAAGCAACGTGTAGAATCCCCTGCCGTGGTGTAGATTTCGGGCGACTGACGCCACAATCCGCCTTTTCACCCACCGGTTGCGGTTAAACCGAGTACGACGATGATAGCCGACGAATTACTCAACCCGCTCTTGCCCGCACTTAAACCGACCGACTCGGTGGGGAAAGCTCTGGACTGGATGGAAGAATTTCGGACCAATCAACTGGCGGTGGTGGAAAGCGGCCGGTACCTGGGTTTGGTCAACGAGGAGGTGTTACTCGAAACCGATGACACGACAGTGGTCGATGACGTGCAGCCCCAGCACAGCGCCGTGTTTGCCTACGACTATCAGCACTTGATGGAAGTGTTGCAACTAGCTCAGAATCACCACCTCGATTTGGTGCCAGTCCTCGACGAGGACCGGCATTTTGTGGGGAGCATCACGTTGCACGAATTATTACTGAAGTTTGCCGAACAATTGGGTACGCAGGAAACCGGTGCCGTTTTGGTGCTGAACCTCCAGGAACGAGACTATTCGATGGCCGAGATTAGCCGGTTGGTCGAGGCCAATGAAACCAAGATTGTCAGCAGCTATTTCAGCAACGTACCGCTCGAAAATGACCTGTCGAATGCCGACCACACGGGGCGGCTCACGATAAAACTCAACCGCCGCGATGTCAATGCTGTCGTTGCCACCCTCGAACGGTTCGGGTATTCGGTCGAAGCAGCCTTTGCCAATGAACCCCTCGAAAGCGCCGACCGCGAACGCCTCGACGCGTTGTTTCGCTACCTGGACCTTTGAGTGAAAAGTGAAAAGGTAAAAGTGAAAAGTTACAGAAAACTGACTTTTTATTTTTCATTTTTCACTTTTCATTTTTCATTCCTCACATGAACCTTGCCATTCACGGTCGCCCGTTTACCGATTCTGCCCGCCACGCTATTCAGAGTTTTTTCGACGAAATCGTCAAACGCCAGTACAATGCGCAGGTGTCGGCGTCGTACCAGGAAGTGCTGGCCCAAGCCAACGTGAAGCATCCGTTTGCCGAGAGCACGTTTAGCAATCAGCAGAATTTATTTGAAGCTGATTTTATCGTCAGCCTGGGCGGCGATGGCACACTGCTCGAAGCCGTGACGTTTGTCGGTCAGCGCCAGATACCCATCGTCGGCGTCAATGTTGGCCGGTTGGGTTTTCTGGCCACCATTGCACCCGGCAAACTCCGCGACACCCTCGATGCCCTCGAATCCAGCCAGTTTTTCCTCGACGACCGGGTATTGGTCCACGTCGATTCCGAGAAAGACGTCTTTGAAGGCGTACGCTTCGGGTTGAACGACTTCACGATTTCCAAAACCGACAGTTCGTCGATGATTGTCGTTCACGCCTACCTGGATGGTAAATTTCTGAACTCGTACTGGGCCGACGGACTGGTGATTTCAACGCCCACGGGTTCCACGGGCTATTGCCTGAGCGTGGGCGGACCGGTGGTATTGCCCCACTCGGGCAATTTTATCATTTCGCCCATGTGCCCGCATAACCTCAACGTTCGCCCGATGGTGGTCAATGATACGAGTGTGATTTCAGTTACGGTGGAGAGTCGCAGCAAAAACTTCCTCGTTTCGCTCGATTCCCGTTCCCGAATTGTCGATGAAACCGTACGCTTCACCGTCCGGAAAGAAGAGTTCGCTGCCCGCCTGGTCAAAATGCAAGGGGATAATTTTCTGGATACCCTGCGCAACAAGCTCAACTGGGGCCTTGATATCCGGAATTGACGCCTTCTTTAAATTTCCTAAAAAAGCGTTTTGTCTTCGTAAACGACCTCAATCAAGGGTCAGGGATTTTGGCATGATTTTCGACTTCATGCTCGTGGATGCGTGAAAACTCCGTTGTAGAGCAATAACAAAACCGGCAAGACGTCGTTAAGCAACAAATACTTACCTGAAATCAAATTGAAATTTTACTGGAATGACGAAGCGCATCAAGCTGATAATGATTGCATTACTGCTGCTGGGAGGGGCTAAGGAATCGGTGGGGCAGTTTAAATTCCCGTCGTTGTTTAAGAAAAATAACAATGTCAGGCGCAGCATCTTTCAGCCCTATTCGAGCGTTGGCGTGGGTGTGGGTACGTCCCATTATTACGGCGATTTGGCCCCGTACCGCGATGTGTTGGGTTCGACGTTCAAGACGTTACGTTGGAACGTGTCAGCCAACTACACCCGGCACTTCACGCCCCGCCTGAGCGGACGCATCGGGCTGGCCTTCGCCCGCCTCGGCGCGGACGACAATTTGATGGAGAAAAAAGACAATTACGTCAACAACTACATTCGCAACCTGCACTTTCGCAACGACGTAAAAGAACTTTCGGTGGTGGGTATTTACAACTTCACACCCGGCAACCGGAGTTACAACCGTCGTCCTCAGGTACAACCCTATATTTTTACGGGCTTGGTGCTGTTCGCGCACAACCCCCGCGCCAAAACGCCCGCCTTCCCCGAAACCCCAAGCACCTGGGTGAGTTTGCAACCCATTGGCACCGAAGGGCAGGGGCAGCCCGGCTACGGCCAACCGTACTCACTGGTGCAGGCGGGCATACCGCTGGGGCTGGGTATCCGGTATAAAATCAATGATCGTTGGGACGTTTCGGCGGAAGGCGGTTTGCGGTTTACGTTTACCAAATACCTCGACGATGTCGGAGGTGACTACGCCGACCCCAACGACCTGTCGCCCGAAGCCCAGTTGATGGGAAATCGCACGCTGGAAGCCATTGCGGCCCGCACGGGTAAAGATCGTACGGAACGCGTGCGGCGGTTTCTGGTCGAGCAGCGAGGTTTCCCCAATGATCCGGGTCTCGACCCATTCGGCCAACCCATCAGTGGTTTCGCCGACCGGGGCGACAACCGCAGTACCAGCACACTGCCAGATTCATACATCCTGACGTCGTTTACGATTCATTATATTTTGCCGGGCAAAATCAAATGCCCACCCATTCGGTAAAAACGGCCACAAACCCAGGCCCCCAACCCCAGAATGGAATTCCTTAGGGGGTTGGGG
>JAJAZB010000483.1 GCA_026785975.1 Cytophagaceae bacterium
CGTCGGCGCCCCGTTGGGGGTCGCCGGGCGTGTGTGGTGTCAAACGGGCGGGGCAACCCGGTGGGGTTGCCCCTACTTCCGAAACACCAGGATACCATTGACCAGATACGTTTCGCGATCGGTAACAAGGTTGTACACGTGCCCAACCTGCCGAACCGCCTGCTGCGCTGTAAATACTTCGTACACCTTCAGCCGCTCGTTTTCGCTGAGGTACATTTTTTCACCAACCCGCACATTCCCAATCGCTTTACGGCCCGTCGCGGTCAAAACCGGGTGGTTGGCGGTAGCTTCGAGACGGATCGGGCGGGTCGTCAGGCCATTGATGCTGGCGCTGATTCGCTCGGCGGGGTCAATCAGCGTCAGGCGCGTCAGCGCGAAGGTTTGGTTTTCATGAATCTGTACCGCCCGAATAGTCGCTACTTCCGATTGCTGGGTCTGCGCGTTAAAACTCAGGACTTTCTCCCCGGCTTTGAGGGTTGAAATCGCCTTCGCCGACCCGTCGGCCAGCGTCACCTGGCTTTCGGCGGGGAAGCAGTATTCGTACTTGTCGCCTTCTTTGGCGGCAGTGACGGGTGCGCCGCCCACACCCGATTTGGTCAGGGCAAAGGCAATGCAGGGTGCCAGGCCGTTATTATCGCGCTCGCCGTATTTGAGGTCGTCGATGTACTTACCCCAGACTTCGCCGGGTGCGGCGGGCGAGGGAATGGGCACCACGACTTTCTTGCCGTCTTTGACCGTGGTGAAAATGGCAACCATGCCGAGTTCTGCCATTTTCTCGGTTTCAAATAATTTGTAGAGGTACACGCGCCGTTCGTTACCGTCCGAGAATTTAAAGACAAACGGCGGTTGGCTGGCATCCAGAATGAATTTATCCGCTTTGACGTAGGTCTCTTTTTCCGGATTTTTAACGACGACTTTTTTCACCGCATCGTATTCGTCAGCGGTGATAGCGCGCTTTTCGGAGGCTTCCTGCGCGGAAAGGCCGAAGGCGAAAAGCAGGGGACAGAGGGTAAAGAAGAGTTTTTTCATGGAAAAGAATTGTTTTCAGAATAAATCATAGTTTTTAGTTGGCACTCACCCGTTTGTGCAGCATCTCGACCACCCGGCGCGACGACTCCAAAGCCCCGGCCATCCAGGCCGTCAGGTGGCTCACGTGTTCACCGGCAAAATAAATGTCGTCGTCGGGTTCGAGTAGCGCGGGGTACATCCGCTCGCGGGCCGACTTGGAATACTCAGCCCAACCGCCTTTGGAATACGGGATTTTTTGCCAGGCCAGCGAAAAGGAATTCTCAAACTCCGTTTTGTACTGCGGATGAATCTTACCACCCTGTTCGAGGGCGGCTTTTTCCCGCTCGGCCAGCGACAACGCGCCCATTCGGTTGGCCCGGTCGTGGAAGTTGTACATTCCTTTCAACACGCCTTTTTGACCGAGAAAACCGTAGGAGGGGTAAAAAATCTGCGTAATGTCTTGGTTGGTTTTGCTGATTCCGCCAAAAATATGGTCGTCCTCCTCCCAAAACCGGCGCTTGAATTGCAGCCCGATTTTGCTGGTTTCCATGTACGGCACAAAATCAGCCGCCCGCTTCACGTTGCCCGACAAATCAGATTCGACCGTTTTGAGGATGGGTAAAGGCAGGGTGCAAACGCAAAAATCAGCGGAGACTTCCTTCGTCTGTCCGGTTTTTTTATCGAGATAAACGACCCGCACACCCGGCTGGGTTTTGCGTAACTCCTTCACTTCGCAGCCATAGCTGATTTTGTCCCCTAAAATTTTAGCGAACGCCCTGGGCAGGTAGTCGTTGCCGCCCACCATCTGGAGCATGACGGGCTGCTGGTGGTAGGTGTACTCACCGATGTTGGCAAAAGCCGGATGTGTCAGGCCCGATTCCACGATGTCTTTGAGGGCATGGGCCGGGCCGATTTCACCCGCCTGCGTACCCCCCGCCGGGCGTACCGCGTAACCCCGCCGCTCCGAACCCGCGTAGTGCTTGCCGGGGTTGAGGTCGCCTTCTTCGCGGAGCCAGGTCATGAGTTTGTCGGCGTCTTCGGCGGTTAGGGGCAGGTCGAGGGCCTTTTGGTCGTTGGCTTTGACCAGCAGTTCGTACAACTGCCCCCGCATATCGGCGTGGATTTCGCGCGCACGAACGCGCTGATTGGCCAGTGCGCCTTTCGGACTATCGGAGTAGTAAAATCCGGCCTCATTGAAGTTGCCGAAAATTTCGAGGGGTATTTTCAATTCCCGGCAGTAGTGAATGGTCAGTTGGTGATGATGCGGAATTCGGGCGGCTCCGGCGTTGAGGTACAGCCCTTCGTCAAAACGGCAGGTTTGGGTTTCGCCGCCGATTTCGGTTTCGGTCGTGCCGCCGCGTACCGTCCATATCCGCCCACCGGCCCGGTTGCGGGCTTCCAGAATCGTGCAGTCGTACCCGATTTTGCCCAACTCGTAAGCGGTGTTCATCCCGGCCAGACCCGCCCCCAGAATGAGTACTTTCTTGTTCGCTTTCTCGGAACGGGCTAAGTTAAAAGCCCCCGCCGGGGCCGCAGGCAACAGACCCAGGCCAACCATAGCCAAATACCCGTTGCCGGAACGTTCGATGAAATCTCGTCGAGTCATTTTTTCGTTGTTCGATGCTCGATGCTCGAGGTTCGTGGGTTAAAACGCGTAAACGACCATCGAACCTCGAACAACGAGCATCGACGCTCAGGAAACCACCTTCGCAAACGCTTCCGCGAAGGCTTTCATTTCGTCCATCGTGCCAATGCTGACGCGGCACCAGGGTTGTTTGTCAAAATACCAGTGGCGAACCAGTACGCCCTCTTTCATCATCTGGCTCTGCAACTGTGGCCCTTTCATTTTGATGGGAAACAGCACGAAGTTGGCCGAAGAATCAATGGGTTTGTAGTCCAGCTTTTTGAGCGTGTCGAGCAAAAACTCCTTCGATTCAGCGGTTTTGCGCAACGTCATTTGCTGAAACCCGATGTCTTTCATAGCCGCCAGCCCCGCCGCTGCTGAGGGTACCGATACGCCAAAACCCTGTTGGGTAAAGGGTTCGAGCACTTTCAGCAACTCCGGTTTGGCGATGGCATACCCCACGCGTAGCCCGGCGAATGCATAAAGTTTGGAGAACGTCCGCAGGATGATGACGTTTTTGCCCTCCTTCACTTTGTCCACCATGCTGGCGGTTGTTGGGTCGGTGGCGTAGTCGATGTAGGCTTCATCCAGTAGAATCGGCACTTTCGGTGACACGTCGTCGATGAACTTCCGCAACTTGTCGGCGGGTAAAATAGCACCCGTCGGGTTGTTGGGATTGCAGATGTAGACCAGGCTATGCACGGCTGTGTCGGCTTTGGCCGCCATCGGATCGAGGTCGTAC
>JAJAZB010000484.1 GCA_026785975.1 Cytophagaceae bacterium
AAAGGCCACAAAATCATGGTGCAGGTGCAGAGCAGTTGGTTCCCGCTCATCGACCGCAATCCCCAGACGTTTGTGCCCAACATTTTCGAGGCCAGCGAAAGCGATTTCACTAAAGCGACCCATCGCGTATACCGCTCAACGGCGTTTTCTTCGCACCTGGAATTGAGTGTGATGCCGAAGTGAGCGAGCTGAACGCTCAGGTTCAATTCGAGATTGGTTTCGCATAAAAAAGTCGGGTATTATTTTTCTCAATGTATGCTAACTACTTTCTCAACGGTTCTAAATCGTTTTGGTATAGTTTTCTTAGAAGCTAAATCAGTACTTCATCCAAACTAAACCAATTTCAATTATGGAAACGACCCGCGAAGAACTCGAACGCAAAGCTGCCGACCACAAAATGGAAACGGCTCACGACAAAACTGAAGTAGCCAAAGACGAAGTGATTGAGAAAACCGACGAAGCCAAACTGGCCACCCACGACCTCGGTGACAAGATCGAAGAGAAATGGGAAGGCGTGAAAGACGACGCCAAAGACGGCTGGAATAACCTGAAAACGAAGGTAAAAAACGCGACGAACTAACCGCCGCTTTCACCAAAATCAAAAAGCAGTCGGGCCGTTGGGTTCGACTGCTTTTTGATTTAAATTCCACTCCCAAACTCCCTTCCCATGTACAATTACAACACCGTTTCGGAAGCCGTTCAAGGATTGTCGGCGCGGGGCTTTACGGAAAGTTTCAGTCTTGAAAACGATCACCTCAGTAGCGCCGCGCTAAATCTACGCCTTCACCCCGACCATTTCGAGGTCATCGAAACCCACCGCTTCGAGGGCGATACCGACCCCGCCGATGAAGCCGTGGTGTACGCCATCGCCTCCAAAAACGGCCTGAAAGGCGTTATGGTCAATGCCTACGGACCTTACGCCGACAGCATTTCGGCGGAGTTGATCAAGAAATTATCCTGAACGGCAAAGAGCATTATTTCCGGATTTGGTTTACTTTTTTAGCAATCCGCTGTCTATGATTTGCAAGCGTCCATCTCCTTTTTTCAGGGCTTGGTCTTGATACTCGTGGATATCGTCGGATTCCTTGCTTGTCTTCTTAAACGAAATCGTTTCGATCCGTCTAAACCGGGTAAAGAAGCCAATCGTCGTGCTCCGAAAACTACTCCTCCTAACCATCGGCTGTACGGTGATGATCCGGGCCAGCGCCCAGACTTTCCCCGTGAGCGGAACGGTCTCCGACGGTACCACGTCGCTGGTTGGCGTGACTATTTTGGTGAACGACCAAACCGACTCGACTAAACGCAACGGCGTTATCACTGATCCCGAAGGCCGCTTCAGTTTCCCGGCCCTCTCGCCCGGTGCGTACCGGTTGCGGGCGACGATTATCGGCTACCAAACCACCGAACTGCAATTCCGGGTCGATAGCCAGGCTGTCGATCTGGCTGGGTTGCGGTTGGTTGAAAATGCCCGGCAACTTAAGGAAGTCACGATCATTGGGCAGCAACTTCGGGTGGAGCAAAAGGGCGATACGGTGCAGTACAACGCCGGGGCGTTTAAGACCAATCCCGACGCCAGTGCGGAAGACCTCATCAAAAAATTACCCGGCGTGACGATTGAAAACGGCACCGTAAAAACCCAGGGTGAGGACGTAAAACGGGTGCTGATTGACGGAAAACCGTTTTTTGGCGATGATCCTTCACTGGCGTTAAGAAACCTCCCGGCTGAGGTCATCGACCGGATTCAGGTGTTCGACCGCCTCAGCGATCAGTCCCAGTTTACGGGTTTCGACGATGGCAACACCGACAAAACCATCAACATCATCACCAAGCCGGGCCGCAACAACGGACAATTTGGCAAAGTGTACGCGGGCTTCGGCAACGACCGCTCCGACGACCCGACCCGCTACTCGGCGGGGGGCAATGTCAACTTTTTCAAGGGCGACCGGCGCATCTCGGTGCTGGGCCTTTCCAACAACATCAATCAGCAAAATTTCAGCAACCAGGATTTACTCGGGGCACTGGGCGGCACCCAACGGCAGGGCGGTGGGGGCGGCGGCCCCCGTGGGGGCGGTGGACAGCGCGGCGGGGGTGGCAATGCGCCCGGTGGCAGTGGCAACCGGGGTGGCGGCGATGCCAGTAATTTCCTGGTCGGGCAGCAGGGCGGTATCACGGGTACCACTGCTTTTGGCCTCAACTACAGCGATACCTGGGGCAAAAAGGTAGCCGTCACCGGAAGTTATTTTTTCAACGACACCCGCAACATCAGCAACACCCTGCTCGGTCGTACCTATTTCGCGTCGGGTGGGCAAAGTCAGTTTTACGACGAAGACGAACAAACGGCAGCCAACAACAACAACCACCGACTCAACTTCCGGTTGGAGTATAAAATCAATCCCAACAATTCGCTCATAATCACGCCCCAGATGAGTTGGCAGCGTAATCGCTCCACCAACGCCTTCACCGGCGTGAATACGTTATCGGAAGGGGTGTTGCTGAGTAAAACCACGAGTGAAAACATGAGGCGCAGCCAGGGGTACAATTTCTCGAATACCGCCGTATTTCAACACCGCTTCGCCAAGCAGGGCCGGACGTTTTCAATTGGGTTGACGACGAGTTTCAAAGACCAAACCCGCGACAACCGGCTCCAATCGCAGAACGAATTTTTTACCGCCGCTGATTCGACCCTGATTATCAATCAGCAATCCAACAGCTTCACCAGCGGAAATACCCTTTCGGGAAATTTTTCGTACACCGAGCCGATGCGCGAGCGCGGCCAATTGCAGTTGACCTACAGCCCCTCCCTGACCAACGGCGATACCGACAAAGAAACCTACAACCTGATCGGCACCAACGGCTCGCAAATCCGTCGCCCCGACACCACGCTTTCCAACACCTTCAACAGCCAGTATCTGAGTCAGCGGGCGGGGGCGAGTTACCGGTTGCGGGGGAAAAGCTGGCAGTTTTCGGCGGGCTTATTTTATCAAAATGCCTCGCTAACGGGCGACCAAACCTTTCCCTGGCCGTTTGAAGTTCGCAAGACTTTCGACAACCTCCTGCCGACGGCCATGTTC
>JAJAZB010000485.1 GCA_026785975.1 Cytophagaceae bacterium
GGCGACAATTGGTAGCCGTAGGCTTTAAACGAAAACCGCATGGCCACGCCGACAATAAACAAAAACGAGGGAAAAACCAGATCGGTGGGCGTGAATCCGTGCCATCGGGCGTGGTGAAGCGGCGCGTAGGTGTAGTCGCCGTTACCAGAGGTGTTGACCAAAATCATCCCGGCGATGGTAAGGCCCCGGAACACATCGAGTGAAAGATAACGGTATTTCATAGTGGGTTACGACCTCGCCCAAACCGGGCGGTGCAGAAATAGGCCCCGGATTAAAGGGAAGGCTCAAATGTAAAACCTTGCCGGAATTTGTCAATCTTTGCCGCGTTGAACTTAAGCGACGCGCCCACGATTATAGCCTCAAAACGCTAAATAACCCCGTTTCCGAACATGAAAACAATGCAAGTCGACCTCGTCCGGTTGGACGATGATTTTCACTTCCAGACCACCGGTGTGGCGGGCGTAAAATTGGATATTGATGGCTCCACCGACATTGGCGGCCACAATGCCGGTGCCCGGCCCATGGAAATGTTGCTGATGGGTCTCGGCGGCTGCACGGCCATCGACGTGATTATGATTCTGAAAAAACAACGGCAACGCATCGACGATTTTCGGATCACTGTCAGCGGGGATCGGCCCGATACCGTGCCCGCCCCGTTCAGCAAAATCCACCTGCACTACCAGTTGAAGGGCGATTTGCAGGCCGACAAAGTGGAACGGGCCATTCAGCTTTCGATGGATAAATACTGCTCGGCAACCGCCCAACTCGCTCCGACGGCCGAAATTACTTATACCTTCGAGGTTGCAAAAAATGAGGAGAGTACTGCCTGAGTAGTTGATTAAATTTTAATTGAAAACTGGCCCTGTTTTTGCCCGAAACTTCGTAAATTTCGTTATCAATCAGTTTTCACAATTAATCCGTTTCCCAATGAAGAAAATCCTATTTGCTCTTTCGCTCGCCACGCTCGTGAGCGGTGCCGCGCTCGCCGATGGGGGCAAGAACGGCAAAAAGCCTTCGTGTTGCTCGAAAGCCTCCGCGACCAGTTGCAAAGAAAAAGTGGAGAAAACTGCTAAGGCCGTAAAAGCCGAGAAAAAATCGGACCGGAAAGTAAAGGCTTAGCAGTCTTTATTCCCACTCCGACAACCAAAAGCTTCCGGGAATCGGGAGCTTTTTTTTAGTTTTGGAGCAATCACAAACCAATGCCTGGGAGTCCCCCGGCTTTTCCCCATGAACCAATACCACGACCTGCTCCGCCACATTCTCAAAAAAGGTACCCGCAAAACTGACCGCACGGGTACGGGTACGCTCAGTGTGTTTGGTTACCAGATGCGCTTCGATTTGAGCGAAGGTTTCCCGCTGTTGACGACCAAAAAGGTTCACACCAAGTCGATTATCCACGAACTGCTGTGGTTTTTGCAGGGCGATACCAACATCAAGTACCTGAAAGACAACGGTGTAGGTATCTGGGATGAATGGGCCGACGCCGAAGGAAATCTGGGGCCGGTGTACGGGAAGCAGTGGCGGAGTTGGCGGTCCGGCGATCCGGCTGCGCCTGATGGTCGGGTGATCGACCAGATGTCGGATGTGTTGGCTATGATTCGGAAAAACCCGGACTCGCGCCGGTTGGTAGTGAGCGCCTGGAATCCCGTCGACGTGCCGTTAATGAAGCTCCCCCATGCCACTTACTTTTCCAATTCTACGTGGCACCCCCAGACCCCCTGAAGGGTGAGGAAAGAGGGAAACTTTCCTGTCAACTCTACCAGCGGAGCGCCGATGTATTTCTGGGCGTTCCGTTCAACATCGCCAGCTATGCCCTGCTGACGCTCATGGTGGCGCAGGTAACCGGTTTACAACCCGGCGAATTCGTTTGGACGGGCGGCGATACACACTTGTACCTCAACCACTTGGAGCAGGTTGAAACGCAGTTGAGCCGCGACTTTCGATCATTGCCCACGATGCGGCTCAACCCCGCCGTAACCGATTTATTCGCCTTCCGTTACGAAGATTTTACGCTGGAAAACTACGATCCCTGGCCCGCCATCAAAGCGCCGGTAGCCGTGTAGTGAATAGTTAAAAGATAAAAGTGAAAAGTTGGCTGCGCGTACGTCTAACTTTTCACTTTTATCTTTTCACTCTTCACTCTTTTCACTCAATTTCTTGTACTCGCGCTCGACGAGGCCCTCGTTGCCGGAACTGTATGCGCCAAAGCCATGTGAAGCTAATCCGATGCCCCAGCCCAGCGTCGGCCAGACGGGCCAGATGTAGTTGTTGGGGGTGGTCAGCGCCCAGATGATCCACAACAGGCTGATGACACCCACGTAGGTGAGGGCGTGGATTTTGAAGGAGGCCCGCGCATGAGCCTTGCGCCAGAGATAAGGATCTTTGCCTTCGGGAGTGGATTAATATTCGTGACGACTCATGGAATGATTGGGGTTGATCGGTTGAAAATAAAGGGTTTTCGTTTTGGTTGTCAGTACGCTACGCGAATCGTTACTCTAAAGTAACCACTTTTGGTATCCGGCGTACCAGCCTCTCCCGACGAAGGCCCTTTTTTTCGTCGCCAACCCTCGATTTTCCCCCGTAAACTTTTTGGAGTAGTTTTGAACAGGGATTGAATGCGTCAGATGCCGTATTCAATCATTGCCTCATTCACTCATTCATTCATCGACCCGTGTCCAACGCCGACATCCTTGAACCCCTTGAACTGACCGCGAAACTGCTCGAACTCCACGCCGAAAACGATTTCAAAGTGCGGAGTTACCAGAACGCCGTGTTCAGTCTCGATAAAACCACCGCCGATCTGGCTACGCTTTCAGTGCCGGAACTCGCCCAACTTCCGGGCGTGGGTAAAAGTTTGGCCGGTAAAATTGATGAAATCCGGCGAACGGGTACCCTCGGCGAACTGGCTGAACTGCTGGCCCGCACGCCCGAAGGCGTACTCGATATGTTCCGCATCAAGGGCATCGGCCCGAAGAAGATCCGGTTGATCTGGCTGGAATTGGGGATTACGGATTTGAATGAATTATTGCTGGCCTGCGAAAAGGGCGACGTGGCCAAACTGAAAGGATTTGGCGAAAAAATACAGGATACCATCGCCCGAAACCTGCGGTTTATGCAGGCCAATACCCGTAAACTCCGCCTGGACCAGGCCGAGGCCGTGGCGCAACCGCTGTACGACGAACTGCAAAAACACTTCAACCCGGTAGAAATCGTGGGGGATTTGCGGCGCAAAAATGAAGTGGTCGACACCGTACAAATTCTCGTGGCCACCCACGACCCGATGGCCGTACAGCGCGTCATCAATGCCTTGCCCTTCGTGCAGCAGGAGGAGCGGGCTTCATCGCCGTTTGTTTGGCGGGGTACCGTGGCCGACCAGGCCATTCCGGTCGAAATACGCACGGCCACACCCGCCCAATTTACCGGGCATTTACTCTTGCGCTCGGCGGCGGCGGCTCACCTGGCTAAGGCCGGATCGGGCGGCACGCTGATGCAGGCGGCGTTGGCCGGACCGCACGACTCCGAAGAGGCCATTTACCAACGAGTCGGGCTGCCCTACGTCGTGCCCGAAATGCGTGAAGGCGGCGGCGAATTTGACTGGGCCGCGCAGCACCAGCCCGACGAACTCGTGACCTGGGAAGCGCTGAAGGGTATTTTGCACAACCACAGCACGTATTCCGATGGCAAACACACCCTCGAACAAATGGCGAAGGGCTGCCGCGATCTGGGTTTCGAGTATCTCGGCATGGCCGACCACTCGCAGTCGGCTACCTACGCACAGGGCTTGCACGAGGACGCTGTATTCAAGCAGCAGGCGGAGATTGATAAATTGAATGCGGAGCTAAAGCCCTTCCGGATTTTCAAAGGCATTGAATCCGATATCCTCGGCGATGGCTCGCTCGATTACCCGGAGCACGTCCTCAAAACATTTGATTACGTGGTGGCCTCGGTGCATTCCAACCTGACGATGAACGAAGAAAAAGCGATGGAACGCCTGGTTCGGGCCATCGAAAATCCGTACACGACTATTTTGGGTCACGCCACGGGGCGCTTGTTGCTGATTCGGGAAGGCTACCCCATCGACCACCGCAAAATCATCGATGCCTGCGCGGCCAACGGGATCATCATTGAACTCAACGCCGACCCGCACCGCCTGGACATGGATTGGCGCTGGATTCCCTACGCCCTCGAAAAAGAGGTGATGATTGCCCTGAATCCCGACGCCCACAGCACGGGCGGTTACCTGAATATGCACTACGGCGCGGCGGTAGCCCGCAAAGGCGGTTTGACCACAGCGATGACGTTTAACGCGTTGGGGCGGGACGAAATTAGCGCGTACTTTGCTAAGCGGCGTGGCCGATAAATTTTAGAATTGATGCGTAGCACGAGCAACATTCGGGCAACCCTGAACCAATTCCGGGACTTGATGCAGTCTGAATATGGATCGCGTCTGAACGGCGTGTGGCTGTATGGCTCCTATGCGCGGGGAGAAGAAACCGCCGGGTCGGATATTGATTTACTGGTTGTTTTGAACAATACCTCGATACACGCGGCTACTGAAATTCGCCGAATTACCGACGATATTTTCAGTGGAATGCCCGAGGCTGTTAGCAAACTTTCATACGTACCCGTGGCGCGTGTCCGGTTTGAAACGGAGCCTTCAACCTTGTTCTACTTTATCCGAAAAGAAGGGGTGGAGGTATGAATCAGGAAGTAAGTTCAGTTTCTGTGGAGCAGCAATTCAATGATGCTTTTCGTTTTTATGAACTCGTTAAGAACTACCTGACGAGTTAATTCATGCCCAAATTCCTCATCCTCCGCTTTTCCTCCATCGGCGATATCGTCATGACCACGCCCACCATCCGTTGCCTCAAGCAGCAGGTGCCCGGTGCCGTGGTACACGTGGCCACCAAAACAGGGTACCGGTTTCTGGTGGAATCGAACCCCTACGTCGATAAGGTTTTTGGATTGGACGACAGCATTCCCGACCTGGCCCGGCAACTCGATGCTGAGCATTACGACGCCGTCATCGACCTCCACAACAACCTGCGCACCTGGCGGCTGGGGCGGGCCATGCGCCCCGTGCCGACGTACCGCTTCGATAAACTCAACCTGAAAAAGTACCTGCTCACGGCGTTTAAAATCAACGTGCTGCCGAAGGGTATCCACGCCAGCGACCGCTTTCTGGCCACTGTCGAACGCTTCGGGGTGAAAAACGACAACCAGGGGCAGGACTACTTCATTCCGCCCGCTGATGAGGTACCGCCCGATGCCTTGCCCGAAACTCACCGGCGCGGGTACGTGGCGTACGCTATCGGGGCGCAACAGGCTACGCGGCAATTGCCCTTGCCCAAAATGATTGAACTGTGCGGGAAAATTACGCGTCCGCTGGTGCTGATGGGCGGAAACGTGGATGAAGAAAACGGCAGACGCATCGTTGAAACGCTCAAAAATCCCTTGATTTTTAATGCGACCGGAAAATTTAATTTTAACCAATCCGCCTCGCTCATTCGGCAGGCCGACCTGGTGTACGCCCACGACACCGGATTGGCGCACGTGGCGGCGGCCCTGAAAAAACGAGTGGTTTTTATTCTCGGAAACACCGTAATTCCCTTCGGTATGTACCCGTACCAAACCGAAAAAGTGGTCTGGGAAGTAGCCGGCCTCTGGTGCCGCCCATGTTCAAAAATCGGCTACGACCGCTGTCCACTGCGCCACCACCGCTGCATGAACGACCAGGCCCTCGACGTGGCGGCGATGGAACGGGAAACGGGGTGGTAATTGGTTTGACAGGGTTTGACAGGGTTTGAAGGTTGATGGTTTGAGTATAAGTGAATAACCTTCAAACCCTCAAACCCTGTCAAACCCTCAAACCCTCAAACTAAAAACTCATGAACTCAAAAATAGTAAACATTGGCCTGGTGCAAATGTCGTGTACCGACGACGTGGAGGCCAACCTGGAGAAGGCCATCGCCAAAATCCGCGAAGCCGCCGCGCAAGGCGCGCAAATCGTGTGTTTGCAGGAATTGTTCCGCTCGCTCTACTTCTGCGACACCGAGGACCCGCACAAATTCAGCCTGGCGGAGGCCATTCCCGGTCCATCCACGGAACGGCTGGGCGCGCTGGCAAAGGAATTGGGCGTGGTCATTATCGCTTCGTTGTTTGAAAAACGCGCCGCCGGGCTGTACCACAACACCGCCGCCGTGCTCGACGCCGACGGCAGCTACCTGGGTAAGTACCGCAAAATGCACATCCCCGACGATCCCGGTTATTACGAAAAATATTACTTCACGCCGGGCGACGCATCGCCAGAGGATTCAGGCTACAAAGTATTCAACACGAAGTTTGCCAAAATTGGCGTGTTGGTCTGCTGGGATCAGTGGTACCCGGAAGCTGCCCGCATCACGGCCTTGATGGGCGCTGAAATCCTGTTTTACCCCACCGCCATCGGCTGGGACAACACCGAAACCCACGCCGGACGCAACGATGAACAGTACAACGCCTGGCAGACGATTCAGCGGAGCCACGCCATTGCCAACGGTTTGCACGTGGTGGCCGTCAACCGGGTGGGGACGGAGGGTGAGCAGCAGTTTTGGGGGGGATCGTTCGTGGCCAATCCGTTTGGTAGCCTGTTGTACTTAGCCCCGCACGATGAGGAAGTGGTTCATGTTCAGGAGGTTGACCTGGCCCAAAGCGAATATTACCGAACCACCTGGCCCTATTTCCGCGACCGCCGGGTTGACAGTTACGGCCCGATTACCCGGCGATTTATTGATTAGCGGTGCTGGGCAACGGTTAGAAAAGGAAGGTATTACCGGAATTTCTACTCAATCAAATAAATTCCATTCGTTTCCATGCGAATGCGGCGCTCGCGGTACAGCGCACCGATGGCTCTTTTGAAGTTCTTTTTGCTCATTTCGAGTTGAGTGTAAATCAACCTCGGTTCACTCGAATCAGTCAGGGGGAGGAACCCGCCGTTTTGTCGCAACGCCAACAGAATCCTCTCGGTACTGGCATCGACCACTTGATGGTAGCCCTGTTTTTGCAGAATAACGTCGATGCTTTTATCGTCGCGGACGTTTTTGATGTAGCCCCTCAGGCGCGAACCAATGCCCAGAGGCTGGAAAATTTAGTTGTTGTAAATAAGCCCCCGATACCGGTTGTCGAGGATGGCGTTGAAACCCAGATCGCTCCGCTCGTACACGAGTACGTCGACCTCCTGTCCCGCTTCCAGTTCAATGTTGTCGTATTCCAAAAACCGATTGACTTTACACGAACCCACCAACCGCTCGGTGTCGAGGTCGAGTAGCAGGCAGGCAATCGCCCACTGACCTTCTTTCAACGGCACGGCCTGTTCCTGAAACGGGACCAGCAGATCTTTTTCCAGGCCCCAATCCATAAAAGCCCCGTACCGACTCACGGAATTGACGCGCAGGTAGGCAAACTCGTTGAGTTGGAGGGCCGGTTGGAGGGTCGTCGCCACGATTCGGTCTTCGGAATCTTTGTACACAAAAACCTCGATCGAATCCTCTTCTTTCAAATCGTTGGGTACGTATTTATTCGGAAGCAAGACGTCGTTGCCGTATTTATCGCCCAAAAACATCCCGACGCTGGTGTGGCGCAGGGCGGTCAGCGTATTCTTTTTGCCGATGAAAATCATGATAAGCGTTCGTTGCCGCAGCTAATTCTACCGTCCATTGGGTCAGATTGGGCAAGATGTTAAAGCGAATGGGGATTCAGGATTTTCAAGTCCTCGACCCGGCTAAAGTCCTTTTCATTCCGGGTAATCAGGGTCAACTGACGGGTCAACGCAGTGGCAGCGATGACGGCGTCTGGTAATTTGAGCCGACTATGCCGACGTATTTCGATCGCTTTCTGCACGATAGCCGGTTCAGCAAGTGGAATCACGTTGGCTTCATCAACCAGGCGTTGCACTTTTTGCAGGTACTCCTCCGGCGCTTGAAAACCCAATACTTCAATTTCCGTAATAACTGAAATATTCACCTCATCCTGATCAATGAGGTCGAACATCAATCGCTTGCCATCGGGCGGCAACCTACCTGACAGAAAGTCGATGAGGGTATTTGAACCTACTAAATGTCTCTTTCCCATTCGTTGCGCATTTCTTCCAATTGTCGGTGTAAATCTTCAGCCAATTCAGGCGAAATGCTCCCCCAGAGTTCCTCGGCGAGCCTTCGCTTCGATTTCTGCGATGGAACCAACCGGATAACGTCAAGATTCTCCAGGTTGCGGAGCAAGGGCAGCGCTTTTTCGTTCAGTATTTCAACAAGGAGCGTTTGCATAGCTTTCGTTTTTTAGTCAAGGTACCTGACTTAGAGTGAAACACAAAAACCGGGTTTGGAATACCCACCTTTTTCGGTCGTCAAACCGGCTTACCATCATGCACAGTGCGCTCATTTTCCTTTAAAAGCAATCCGGTAGAGCGAGCCGTTCAGGTCGTCGGTTACGTAGAGAGCGCCGTCGGGGCCTTGGGCCAACCCGCACGGACGGTATTGCACAGGACCGATTGGTTTAACCAGGTCGATACCCGCGAAATTATCGGCGAAAACCTCCCAGGCCCCCGATGGCTTGCCGTTTTTGAACGGAACAAACGCGACCAGGTAGCCTTTTTTCAACTCGGGTGATTGCCCGTGAAAGGCAATGAACGCGCCGTTCTGGTATTTTTTGGGAAACATGGTTCCGGTGTAAAACAGCAACCCATTGGGTCCGAGATGGGCTGGAAAGACCGCAACGGGGTCCAGCGTTTTTTCGCCGCCGGTTTTCTTGCCATCACCACCATATTCGGGTGCGAGAATCTTCTTTTTCTGAAATTGATCGTAGTACACGTAAGGCCAGCCGGCATCACTGCCCTGGCGCACTTCGTACATGGTTTCAGCGGGCATTTCACCACTTTGTTTGGGCGTGTAATACTGGGGATAAAAATCGTGAAACTGCCCCCGTCCGTGCTGCGTGACAAACAAGGAATTGGTTTTGGTGTTCCAATCCAGGCCCACGACGTTTTTCAAACCCGTCGCGTAGCGCACGCCGTCTTTGTAGGTTTGGTTGAGCTTGTTGGTTTTGAACTGCCAGATGCCCGCCGCCGAATCGAGAATGGAACAAGGCATGATGCCTTTGCCCGTTCCCGGCTTGCGACACGCGTCGTTGTACGAGGCAACGTTGACGTAAATATTTGACGCATCATCCACGGCGATGGATTTTGATTTGTCCCGGTCCCGAAGCACGAGGCCCGTCACGATTTCTTCGGGCTGATCGGGGTTGATGACCTCCTCCTTTTCATTCAATTGATAGCGGTAAATACCGCTGTTGGAAGAGGAATACAGGTAGCCGTTTTTGATAAAAATGCCCGTGCCGGGATAGCCACCAAAGCCGGTTTGTTGATCCATAATTCCATCTTTATTGGTATCACTCAACCGGTAAATACCCTTCCCATCCTTCATTTTGGCCAGTTTAACGTAAATGTCCCCCGTCTTGCTGACGACCAGGTGCCGGGCCGCGCCCAGGTCTTCGGCGATCAGGCTGGCCGTAAAACCAGCGGGCAATTTCAAGTCGGCGTTAACGGCTTCGCGATTTGTTTTCCTGATTGGCTTAGCCGGTTTTTTTGGGCCGTTTTCAGCACTTAGGCTGTTCACCATCAATAAAATAGAGAAAATGCAAGCGCTGTAAAACAATAGTTTTTTCATGAAAATAAGTAGTTGATTTAGAGCGCGTTTGGTTGAAAATAAGTTTGCTTTTTTACCCCCAACCCCCTAAAGGGGGCTAAAAACCAATTGCTTTGAAAAAGCCCCCTTCAGGGGGTTGGGGGTAAACGGCGAACCGTCAGCGCATGGGTTTAAAGACAAACAAGTCATTCCAATTCCACTGGCCTTCGCGCTGTTTGCCGAGTACCACGGCCAGTACCTGATTCGGGCGCTTTTCGTAAATCACGCGGGTTGGTTCGCCCACCTTCTCAAAAACCGCCCGTTCCTTGCCCAACTCGATTAGGTTGTAGCGATCGGGTTTATCTTTTTCTTCCTGCCCAATCAGTCCCGGCTTAAAATGTTTGACCAGAATCGCCGGGCCTTGCTCGGTTTGTTCGATGACCAGAATTTCGTACATATTCACTTTGTCGTCTTTCATCATGCGCATCGAACCCAGCATATTATTTCCGGCGGGGGCCGACCAAAGTGCTTCAATTGGCCCGCCAAAGGCCGTTCCCTGCCAGTGGCCCTCAATAAAACTCAAATCGGACAGCTTCGCCCGGGCCGCCGGAGTTTGGGCAAAACTGTTGGATACCAAAATGACCAACAGCGCGGTGGCCAGCGTGAGTACGCGTAGGGTTGGGGTTTTCATGGGTTTAGAAACTGGTTTTGAGTTTTGTAAAATTTACGCGTGGGGCCTCACCCGCGCGGCGGAAGACGAAGTTGACGTAACTTTTTGTAACGTCAATCGGGTTCGGGTAAAAAAATGCGTACTTTGGGTAGTGACAACAAGTTAGTGCAACGCCGGGGTATCCGTCGTCTACACCGAAATCTATTGTTCTGAACGATGCGCGGAAGGCTGATTTGGCGGTTGTTTTGGGGGGCGGTTTTCCTGCCGGGAATTGCCGTGAGCCAGAATCTGATTCCGAACGGCGGTTTTGAAAACTTCCGGAATTGCCCCCGCCAGGACAACGTTCTGGAAGAAGCCACGCCCTGGGCTAATCCCAACCGGGCCACGCCCGATTTTTACCACCAATGTTTCCCGACGGTACAGATGGTTTTGCCGCCCCGCTCGGGCCAGGGCCTGGCCCGTTTGTTTCTGGATTTAAACTGGGCCGAGTACCTGTCGGCCCCGCTCACCGAGCCACTCAAGGCCAATGAATGTTACTACTTTGAGATGTACATCAGCATCGAAAGTCCTGCCAAGTACATCCCGCAGAGCATGGGAGCGCATTTTTCGGCCCAACCCCTCACGGCCACAACCACCGGCCTTCTGAGTGCCCGCCCGCAAGTGGTCGATTATCAACTGAACAAGAGTACCAAACCCTTGCAATGGGAACTGGTGGCGGGTTACATTCTACCCAAAGGTGGCGAGCGGTACGTGACGATTGGCAGTTTCAACAAACTCCCCGATTTTCTGGGTTTTCATTACCTGTTTATCGATGATATTTCGCTAACGCGCGTCAAGGTGGATCTGGGCAAGGATACGACACTTTGTGGCCGGGCGAGTACCCATGTTCTCAACGCCAAAATGCCCGGTGCTACCGCCTACCGCTGGAACGACGGCAGCACGGCACCGACCCTGACCGTCACGAAACCGGGTAAATACTGGGTCGACGTGACCACGCCTTGCAAAGCCGTCAGCGATACGATTACGGTCAAATATGCCCTCGATTTTGACCTGGGGGCCGATACGACGCTCTGCCAGGGGCAAACGCTCCGCCTCCAAACGCCCACCGACGCGACGACGATCCGGTGGCAGGATGGCTCCTCGCAACCAACGTACCAGGTCGGGCAGGCGGGTACGTTCAGCGTCCGGGCCGCTCAGCCGGGTTGCGCCGTCACGGACAGCATCCGGGTTCGGTATATTCTGCCGCCCCGGTTGGATTTGGGGCCGGACAAGGACCTGTGCGTGGGCGAAAGTTTTACCATCAAACCCAGCTTTGCCGAAGGCACGTTTGCCTGGCAGGACGGTTTTACGGAAATCCCGAGAACGGTTCGGAATACGGCGGTATTCCGGGCGACGGTGCGCAACGAATGCGCGACCATCAACGACTCGCTCATCGTACAATCGGGGGCCTGCGGCTGTATCGTATACGCGCCGGATATTTTTACGCCCAACGCCGACGGATTCAACGACGACTTCGTCCCCTTGCCCGGCTGCGATGGCATTGCGCTAACCTCGCTCGCTATTTTCAATCGTTGGGGCGAACTCATTTTCCAAACCGACGCCCCGCCCTTCCAGTGGAATGGGTTTTGCCGGGGTGAAATTTGTCCGGACGCGGTATACGCCTGGCGGCTGACGTACCAGTTAGCTCAAAAAGGCAAAATAAGCCTCGAACGAAAAGAGGGTGCCGTGCGGCTGGTTCGTTAATTGCAGTTGATGCGTTCGGGTTTACTCTAAACCAACTAATCCCTTCTCAACCCATGATTTCACGCCAATTCAAGACTACTCCACAAACGCCGGTTCGCTCGTTGACCGTCAAGCGATTTGCGGGCCAAAGCCTGCTCTTTTTACTGTTCATCGCCTTGATTTCTTGTAGCCAAAACGCTCAGTCGGTAGCCCAACCCGGCGAGACTGAAGCCTGGGCCAAGCCAAAAAAGGTTCGGATCAATGTGGGGGAAATCAAGGAGATTCGCCTGCGAAGTTCCGCCGATACGACGTTACAAGTACTTTCCACCTCCGAAAACCCCGAGGTGGTCGACGTATCCAGAAAGCAGGCTCCCCAGGAGAGTACGCCGTTGAAGCCGGGCCGGTCGGTTCCCGTGGTTTTCCTGCTGAAAGGCGTAACGGCTGGAACGGCAAAAGTGATTTTGTCGGAAAAAGCAACGGGCCTGAACGCACCGGAGAAAATTCGTAAAACGTACCTGGTGCAGGTGGTGAATAAATGAGGAAAACCCTGGGAAACTGTCTGAAAACCATGCTTTACCAGCGGTGGACCGCCGCGCGGTTATGCCGACGCTATTTTCAGATATTCTCTGACGCACATAAAACCAGTTCCGCATTCTAACTCGACAAAGATCAGGTTGTAGCCGTGAAGGCAAATTATAGGTACGATGCCAATCTTAGAATCCGAAATTACCTGCCCCGGCTGTGGTCAACAGAAGGTAGAAAGTATGCCAACGGATGCCTGTCAGTTTTTTTACGAATGCACCGGCTGTCGAGCCGTTCTACGGCCACAGCCGGGTGATTGCTGCGTATTCTGCTCGTACGGGACGGTAAAATGCCCTCCTTTGCAACAACAAAAAAGCTGTTGTTCCTAAAAATGGCAACAACGCAGCGGATATTCAACGTTCCGGCTCCATAGCGTAGGGTTTAAACCGCCGACGCGCAGTCCCTA
>JAJAZB010000486.1 GCA_026785975.1 Cytophagaceae bacterium
CCGTTCAAGAAATGATTATTCAAGACGACAGAGCTTGTGTTATTGGGAACTACAATTTCCAGTTTCCAAACGGACAGAGAATAAACGGAAACGTATCTGAACATTGGACAATTAAAAACGAAAAATTACAATCTTTGAGAATATATTTTGACACTTTAACTTTTGCAAACAACATAAAGTAATTTTCAAAAATGGCTTACGACACTAAACTTGCAGACCGAATAAGAGAATATCTTGCTGAATTAATTTAGAAATTGAAGAAAAGAAAATGTTTCGTGGTTTGACATTTATGGTAAATGGAAAAATGTGTATAAACGTAAGTGGCGAAAACTTAATGTGTTGCTTTGACCCGAAATTGCAAGACGAAATTGCGGAAAAGAAAGGCTTCCAATCTATGATTATGAAAGGTAAAGAATATAAAGGTTATTGTTATTTAAATCCACGTTGTTCGAGGTGTGTCACCTCGAACGGCTAATAATCGTCGCGGACGCCGCGCGGTTCTCCAAACGACGGGCCGCAATAGCGGCCAATGTGCGGTGTAATATGTAAAGCTATAGATAGGCATTTTCCTACTACCAGCGTTCCAAGTACGAACACCTGAAACAACCTAAATCCCAAACGAACCCCTGCCCGCCCATTCACCGACTCACGCGAACATTCTTCTGTTCGATTCGCGAAAGTTCCACTAATTTTTTGGCAACGTATTTTTGGTCGAAATCCCCCACGTTGGTGGCCGTATCGCCGGGCGGGACGGTGTAATTGATGTAATCCTGAAACCGGATACCACCCACCGTTTGCGGATTGATCGCTTTCCGAAAGCGCGGCCCACCTTCGCTGTAGCTTAGGTAATCCATCGTGTGGGTACGCTGGTTGAACCAGTAAAAAAACGTATCCTGAAAATCCTTACCCCCGCCCTCGGCCCGGAACCGCACCCGAATTTTATCGTATTTCTGCCCCTCGATGGTGCTTTCGCCGAGGTATTCGGTCAGTACCGCCGGGTCGCCGAGTTTGTAGGGTAGCAGGGCAAAATACGCCACCGCGTTAACCGCGTTGCTCCACTTGCTGTGCGCCGCCGAGTCGAGGGTTTGGCGCTGGCCGTTTACTGAGCGGGCAAAGTCAGTATTGGTCAGCATTTCCCGGATATCGGCCCCGGTGGAATCGCGGTGCGTGCGTTCGTAGCGAAATTTGCCGTCGCGTTGCTGTAGGTTCAGGTGAAAATGCCGGAAATCGAATTCAACGCGGACGTTCTGGTAGTTGTCGCCGCCGTGGGCTTCGATGGCCTCGGCGATGATTTGTCTGGCATCGGGACGAGAATCACACGCCCCGGCGAGCAGCAAAACGGGGAGGAATGAGTGTAGGAATCGAAGCATGGCGAATGTCTGTTTTTTTATCCTGCTCTAAAAACTAATGCCCCACACCGTCATGCCGCCATCCACGGCGATGACTTGCCCGGTGGTGTAACTCGCGGCGGGGGAACACAGAAAGGCCACCACGCCCGCCACTTCCACCGGCTGCCCGGTGCGGCCCATCGGCGTGCGGCTTATGATTTTCGCCAGCCGTTCAGGGTCGGACAGCACCGGACCGGCCAGGGGCGTGTGGATGTACCACGGTGCCACGGCATTGACCCGAATGCCGTCGGATGCCCATTCCACGGCCAGGTTTTTGGTCAACTGATTCATGGCCGCCTTACTCATGGCGTAGGGCGAACCGCTGCCCACGTGCGTCAGCCCCGCCACCGACGACACGTGGACGATGCTGCTTTTTCCCGAAATCTTCAGCAAGGGGTACGCCGCCTGACACAACTCGAAGGCCGAGCGCAGGTTGGTGTCAAACACGCGGTTGTACTCCTCGGTCGTGTAGTCGGTGGTGGCTTTACGGATGTTGGTACCGGCGTTGTTGACCAAAATATCCAGCGTACCCCAGCGCTCGCGCACGGCGTCCACGATTCGCGCCGCTTCGCCGGGCTGGCTGAGGTCGGCGGCGAGACCCTCGACGTTGTGGCCTTGTTCGCGGTAAGTGCTGAGTTGATTCTGGAGCAGCGTGTTGTCGCGGGCCACGATGAATACCGCTGCACCGAGTTCAAGAAAAAGCTGAACGACGGCCTCACCAATGCCCTTGGTGCCCCCCGTGACGAGGGCCTTCTGGTTGGTGAGTTGGAAAAGGGGGGAGGGCATGATAAAGGGTTTTGACTAAAAACGCGGAGCGATTGGGCGCTCCGCGTTTTACTGGAAAGTGAATTTATAGCGTCTTGTTCTTCATTTTTTGGAGCGTTTCCTCGTAGCCCTTCACGCCCTCCGGCTCACTGACTTCGGCCAGGTCGATGGCTTTCTGCTGCCACTGCAGCGCCTCCTTGTTTTGGCCCAGTTTGTAGAGCAAGTGGGCGTAGGTGTCGATGAAGGCCGTATTGCCGGGCGTGATGTCAAGCGAGCGCTTCGACCAGCCGAGGGCATCCTGAAGCTGTTTTTTATCCGAAACCGTTTCGTAAAAACCCCAGGCGGCGCGGTTGTACTGGTTGGCTAATTGCCCGGTGTTCATGGCGCGGGCATACTTTTTAATCTGGTCGTACTCCGTTTTTCCCTGCTCCGAAGTGCTGTCTTTTTTACCCGAAAGGTAGGGTTGAGAGACTTGCGCGTAGATGCGTTCGTCCAGCTTGCGCAGGCTGTCGAGGTTGCTGTTTTCCACGTAGGTCGCCAGGAACTTACGGGTGGATTCGGCGTACTTGTCGAGGTCTTTGGTGGCTTTGTAAAAATCCATCGTCAGGTCGTCGTTGAGCCGGAGAGCATCCTGGGGGCGGCGGGCAAATTTCGTGTTGGCGGCCAAAGCCTGATCGAACAAGGTGCGGTCTTTTTCTTTGATGGCCGCCCTGGCACTGGCCAGGATGCCGTTTTGCAGCGCCATCTGCGCTTTTTGCTGACCAACCGGCCGGTGCAATTCCCGGATTTTATCGAGGTTGTCGGCGAGCGTGTTGAAGGCTTTGGTGCCCACGCGGGGCGGGTTGGCCACGAGCAAGGCAAACGTGGGTGCCGAAAGCAGCGAGTCGGCGGGCAAGGCACTCAGGTATTCATCGAGCAGCTTGGAATCGTTGTATCCGAGTGTTTTCTTTTTCTGCAAAAACTCGGACAAAAACACCGCGTCCCGCTTCCCGGCGGCATAATCGGCTTCGTAAGCCCCGATGGATCGGCCCTGCCCCGCTTCCACGGCCTTATCGGCTTCTTCGATAAACTGCGCTGCCGGGCGGCTGCCGATGGTGCGGTACACCAGGCTTTCATCCGCCGACACGAACAGGTACGTGGGGTAGGCCGTCACCTGGTATTTCTTGGCCAGGGTGATGCCCTCACCTTTCTCCGCGTCGATTTTGTAGTTGATAAATGCGGCGTTAAATTTTTGCCCCACTTTGGCATCGGGGTACACGTTTTTGTCCATCCACTTGCAGGGGCCGCACCAAGTGGTGTAGGTGTCGAGGAAGATGAGTTTGTTTTCGGCTTTAGCTTTGGCCACAACCTGCTTCCAGGAGCCGGATTCAAAGGCAATACCGGTTTCCTGAGCGAGTGCGGCGAGAGGTAAGAACAGGGCCAGAAGAATAGCGCGGGATTTCATACAGATACGATTTAGTGAAAAACAAAGAGTTGGAGGGCGGCAGAAGCAAAAACGATCCGTTGCAACGCTTTGCTCCTGGAGCCGGTTTTAAGAAGGCAAAGTTTACGAAACTACCGGGGAAAAATGCAACTTTTTTGGGACACCTTTAGTCGCTTCGTGTAACTTTGCCCGGATTTATTACTCAGGCTCATGGAACAATACTCCTACATTGCTAACGCCGATGCCGCTTACATCGACGAACTCTACCAGCAGTACCGTCAAAACCCCGGTAGCGTCGACGCGAGTTGGCAAAAATTCTTTGAAGGCTTCGATTTTTCGCAGAAATACGCATCGTCTGCAAACGGCAACGGCAAAATCGCCAGCAATGGAAACGGCGTGGCGACAAAGCCAGCCCCGGCTTCCCCGCCGCCACCCGCCGACGCGGGCATGATTGAAAAAGAAGGCTCGGTGTTGAGCCTCATTAAAGCGTACCGTTCGCGGGGGCACCTGCTGGCCCAGACCAACCCGATTCGGGACCGCAAAGACCGCCTGCCCCGCCTCGGGCTGGGCGACTATGGCCTCAGCGACGCCGACCTCGACACCACTTTCCAGTCGGGGGCGTTCCTGTTGGGGCGGCCCGCTACCCTGCGCGAGATCATGCAGGCGCTCGAAAAAGTGTACGCGGGTACCATCGGCTTCGAGTACATGTACATCCGCGAGATCGATGTAAAAAACTGGTTGCGGAAAAAAATCGAGAAAGAAGCCCTCGAATTCAACCCGTCGGAAGGGGAAAAAGAGCACATTTTGAAAAAACTCAACGAGGCAGTTGTCTTTGAAAATTTCCTCCACACCAAGTATTTAGGTCAGAAACGCTTCTCGCTCGAAGGCGGCGAAACGATGATTCCGGCCCTCGATGCCATCATCAACCAGGCTTCGGCGATGGGTGTTCAGGAAGTGATGATTGGCATGGCGCACCGGGGTCGCCTCAATGTGCTGGCGAATATTATGCACAAGTCGTACGAGACGATTTTTGATGGATTTGAAGGAAACGTGCCCGAGGGCGTTCATGGCGACGGGGACGTGAAGTACCACCTCGGCTTTTCGTCCAAACACGTCACGCCCGCCGGGCAGGAAATCAGCCTGAAACTGGCCCCGAACCCCTCGCATCTGGAGGCCGTCAATCCCATCGTCGAAGGATTCGTGCGCGCCCGCGCCGATGCGCATTATAACAAAGATTACGACAAAGTGATGCCCATCCTGATTCACGGCGACGCCGCCGTGGCCGGGCAGGGGATCGTGTACGAAGTCACCCAAATGGCCAAACTGCCCGGCTATTCTACGGGCGGTACGGTGCATTTTGTAATCAATAATCAGGTGGGTTTCACGACGGATTTTGAAGACGCCCGCTCGTCGATTTACTGCTCGGATATTGCCAAAATCATTGACGCGCCCATTTTTCACGTCAACGGGGACGATCCCGAAGCGGTGGTTTTTTGCTCAAAAATGGCCGTTGAATTTCGCGAAGAATTCAACCGCGACGTGTTTATCGACATGGTTTGCTACCGGCGCTGGGGTCACAACGAGGCCGACGAGCCGAAGTTTACCCAGCCCACGATGTACAGCGTGATCGAAAAACACGCCAATCCCCGCGAGGTGTACAACCGCGAATTAGTGAGTCGGGGCGAAGTGAATGCCAAACTGGCGGAAGAAATGGACGCCAAGTTTAAGGCCGATCTTCAGGCTCGTTTGGAGAAAGTCAAGCAGCACGAAGTTCCCCCGTACGTGCCGCTGAAGTTGGACCGGCAATGGTCGGAACTCCGGTATTCCTCACCCGAAGATTTTGAAAAGTCACCCGAAACGGGCGTTTCCCCCGAACGCCTCGAAAAAATCGGTAAGGCGCTGGTGACGGTTCCCGAAGGCTTCAAACCCTTGAAGCAAATCGAAAAGCTGTTGAAAGACCGGCAGCAAATGATTTTTGAAACCAAGCAGGTCAACTGGGCCACCGCCGAACTGATGGCCTACGGCTCGCTGCTCATCGAAGATAAAATCGTGCGCCTGAGCGGTCAGGACGTACAGCGGGGTACGTTTTCGCACCGGCACGCCGTGCTGCACGACGTGGAAACCAATGCCACCCACAATTCGCTCGACTTCATCGAGGCGGGGCAAGAGTATTTTCAAGTGTACAATTCGTTGCTTTCGGAATACGCCGTGCTGGGTTTTGATTTTGGCTACTCGATGGCCAACCCCCAGGCGTTGGTGATTTGGGAAGCGCAGTTTGGCGATTTTGCCAACGGTGCCCAGATCATCATCGACCAGTTTGTGAGTTCGTGCGAGTCGAAGTGGGGCCTGATGAACGGCACGGTGCTGCTGCTGCCGCACGGCTACGAAGGCCAGGGACCGGAGCATTCCAACGCCCGCCCCGAACGCTACCTGCAACTCTCGGCGGAGTACAACATGATCGTGGCCAACGTGACGACGCCCGCCAATTTCTTCCACCTGATTCGTCGGCAGTTGGCCTGGCCGTTTCGCAAACCGCTGGTGGTGATGTCGCCCAAAAGTATGCTGCGGCACCCGCTGTGCGTGTCACCACTCAACGAACTGGCTACGGGCAGTTTCCGTGAAGTCATCGGCGATTCGTTTGCTAATCCAAAAAAGGTTAAAAAAGTGTTGCTTTGCAGTGGCAAGGTGTACTACGATTTGTTTGAAGAACAGCAAAAAAATACTCGCGACGACGTGGCGATCATCCGAGTAGAGCAGTTGCATCCCTTCCCGGCCCGGCAGGTCACGGAGTTGCTGAACGGGTACAACAAGAATGCGAAGTTGTACTGGGTGCAGGAAGAACCCGAAAACATGGGCTACTGGACGTATATTTTGCGGGCCGTTGGGCAGGGTAAAATGGAGGTCATTTCGCGTAAATTGAGCGCTTCGCCCGCCACGGGCTTCCTGAAAGTACACAGTAAAGAACAGGCGGAAATCATTCAGCGGGCATTTGCGTGACCTAACTTCAATAAAAATTTGATTGCCCTTTCGAGGTGGAAACACAAACTCTGCAACAGAATTGTCTGGCGGTACAGATTCCCAGCGTTCGTGAGCGAAAACTCTCGCGTTGGCTTTTGTTTCTGAATGCAATAACTATTACTGGATTTGTCATTCTGTTAATCTTAACTCAAGTTGTGTACTCTTAAAAACCTGGTGAATATCCCTGAAAAATCCATCCCTGCCCCTCCCAGGAGGGGACTTAGGCAGCGAAATCCCCTCCTGGGAGGGGCAGGGGTGGGTTTTCGCGGATACCTCACCACTTGAGTTAGTCATAGCAATTTTCGGTTGAATTTAGCAGTGAGTGGTTGAATCAACTGCTCACCTCTCACCTCTTATTACTTACACAGTATGTCGTTAGTCGAAATGAAAGTCCCCACCGTGGGGGAATCCGTCACGGAAGTAACCATCGCCGCCTGGACCAGGAAAGAAGGCGATGCGGTGAAAATGGACGAGGTTTTGTGCGAACTCGAATCGGACAAAGCTACGTTTGAACTCCCCGCCGAAGCGGCTGGAATTCTGCACATCCGCGCCAACGAAGGCGATACCCTGCCCATCGGCGCGGTGATTTGTGCCATTGAAACTACCGCCGCCGTGGATACGGTAGACTCGTCTTCGAACGGCCAGCCAGTTCAGGTAACGCCCGCCGCCACCGCCACGCAACCGGTGGAAGCGGCGGCGGCGGTGGCGAAGGCGGCTACACCCGATGCCGCGTCGGCCGCTCAACCCGTTCCGATGCCCTCGCCTGCGCCGGATGCCGCGCCCGCCACAGCGCAGGATGCCAAAACGGTCGAGGTCAAGGTGCCCGCCGTGGGCGAATCCATCACGGAGGTCACGATTGCATCCTGGACTAAAAAGGAAGGCGATCCCGTGAAAATGGACGAGGTTTTGTGCGAATTGGAATCGGATAAAGCCACCTTTGAACTCCCCGCCGAAGCGGCCGGAACGTTGCATATCGTGGCTCAGGCCGGGGCCACCGTTCCTGTCGGTGGGGTGGTTGCCACGATTACAGTCGGAGCCGGGCAAGGTGCCGCCGCCCCGACGACGGCCCCCGCGCAACCGGCTTCCAACGGTGCCCCTTCCGTCGCCACGGCTGAAGTTCGTAACGGCGTCACGCCGGTAGCCGCCGCGATTCTGGCTGATCGGGGCATCGACCCGAAGAGCATTCAGGGCAGTGGCGAAGGCGGCAAAATCACGAAAGCGGATGCGCTGAAGGCGGAAGGCGGAAGTCAGAAATCGGAAATTAGAACTGAAAAACCGGCTGCTCCTGTTCCGCAAACCACCTCGCCGACAGCACCTCAAACCTCAAACCGCGCAGCGGACCTAATCAAACCTCAAACCGTTCCAACTCTTCAAACCGATGTAAGAGGCGAGCGCCGTCAGCGGATGACCAGCCTGCGCCGTACGATTGCCCGACGCTTGGTCGCGGTGAAAAATGAAACGGCCATGCTGACGACCTTCAACGAGGTCGACATGAAGCCAATCATGGAACTACGGGGTAAATACAAAGATAAATTTAAGGAAAAACACGGGGTGGGCCTGGGCTTCATGTCGTTTTTTGCCCGTGCCATTTGCGTGGCGTTAAAGGAGTTTCCGGCGGTGAACGCCTCCATCGATGGTGACGACATCGTCTACCACGATTTCTGCGACATTTCGGTGGCCGTTTCCACCGAACGCGGCCTGGTCGTACCCGTTGTGCGCAACGCCGACCAAATGGGTTTTGCTCAAATTGAAAAAGAAATTATCACCCTGGCTACCCTCGCCCGCGACAACAAACTGACCATCGAACAGATGACCGGGGGCACGTTTACCATCACTAACGGCGGTGTATTTGGTTCGATGCTCTCGACGCCCATCATCAATGCGCCGCAGTCGGCTATTCTGGGGATGCACAACATCGTGGAGCGGGCCGTGGTTATCAACGGCGAAATCGTGGTGCGCCCCATCATGTACGTGGCCCTGAGCTACGATCACCGAATTATTGATGGCAAGGAATCCGTTAGTTTTCTGGTGCGCGTGAAGCAACTTCTCGAAGATCCTACCCGGCTCTTGCTGGATGTTTAATCGTTGGCTATGAGATTATTAAGCAGAAAATCCAGCCAGTTAACTGGTTGGATTTTCTGCTTTTTTGGAAAGTCTGAACGCGAAGAAAAACGGGTACAGCCGGTAGTTGAAGTTATTTTACACCGCTGTTTATAGGTACTTAAACAATTGAGGTGAGTACTCGTTTACAAGGAGAATTCATCAAGGAATTTTTTTCAACCTGAGGTGAAATTCCATCTTTCCTGACTGAAGATTTTAGCTGTATGAAAAAACTTGTCTCCGTAGTTGTCGCTGATGACGATGCCGATGATTTCTTTTTGCTGAAAACCTCTCTGGAAGAACAACAAGTTAGAAATCCACTCCATTACGTGGAGAGTGGCCGCCAATTGCTGGAGTTTCTTTCCGAAACAAGCAATGGAAATCAGCCGAGCCAACCACTGCCGGGTCTGATTTTCCTGGATATCAATATGCCCGGAATGAATGGCTTGGAAACGTTGGGGAAACTAAAAAATCATGCAGTTTTCAAATCCATTCCGATCGTGATGTTCAGTACGGTTTCAAACCCCGAGACGGTGCAGGCCGCGTATCGGTTGGGTGCTAACTCCTTCATTGCCAAGCCTACAACTATGCAAGGCATGGCCGAAATTATTCATTGTGTGCACAAGTGTTTTCTTGAACTTCCAGCAGTAGCCGCGTGAGTCGGTAGAGTATAAATACCTCTTTCTCTACCGTAAGTTGCTCACTACAAACCGAGTTTTGGATTGTCGCGGTGCCGGGTGCTGTCGCGGGTATTTTTCTTCTCCAGATTGCGTTGAAACGCCTCGGTCAAATCCACTCCAGTTTGGTTAGCCAAACAAATTAAAACCCAGAGCACGTCGGCAAATTCATCGCCGAGATCCTGGCCTTTATCCGATTCCTTTTCGGACTGTTCGCCGTAGCGCCGGGCCATGATGCGGGCCACTTCACCCACCTCTTCCATCAGGATGGCCGTATTTGTCAATTCATCGAAATACCGCACCCCGACGGTGGTAATCCACTCATCTACGGTAAGTTGGGCTTGTTCTAAAGTCATAAGGTAACTCCGACCTCCGGTCGGAGTGGGTGTAAAGATTTAATCGGTTGTCGGTGGCAAGATCTTTTCGACAATTGAGCTCCGACCAGAGGTCGGAGCTACCTTCTTTATCTATTCTTCGAGTTAATCAAAATCGTTACCGGCCCGTCATTGACCAGCGAAACCTGCATATCGGCTCCGAATTCGCCCGTTTGAATGGGTTTGCCTAAATCCTGCTCCAGTTGTGCAATCATCCGTTCGTATAGCGGGATGGCGACCTCGGGCCGGGCGGCTTCAGTAAAACTGGGCCGATTCCCCTTTTTGGTACTCGCGTGAAGCGTGAACTGACTGATGAGCAAAATGTTGCCGTCAACAGCGGCCAAATCCAGGTTCATTTTGCCTTCAACGTCGTTGAAAATACGCATCCCAACAATTTTCCGAGAAAGCCACATCACGTCTTCGTCCGTGTCGGTGTGGGTGATTCCGAGCAGCACCAGAAAACCAACGCCGATTTGGCCACGAACCTGATTTTCAATCGTCACGGAAGTGTGCGAAACGCGTTGGAGAACGGCAATCATACTTTTTTTGTCTGAACCAGGATTGGCCAGGATTTTAGGATTGGTAGGATAGCTATTTCTTGAATTTCAGAATCCTGAAAATCCTGAAATCCTGGCCAATCCTGGTTCAGACAAAAACATTTGGTTCAGACTAAAGGTGGTACAAATAATACGCAATGCCAAAGTACACGCTGTACCCCAGAAAGTCGTTGGCGGTGGTGATAAATGGCCCCGAAGCGACCGCCGGGTTGATCCCAAAGCGACTAAGAATCATCGGCGTAACCGTGCCTGTAAACGACGAAATCAGCACAACCGAAAACAGGGACAACGCCACCACGCCCGCCAGTTTGAGCGGGTGGGCCAGTAAAAGATACGTAACCAGAAAAACGAACGTGCAGATAATCAGGCCCTTGAGCAGAGCCACGGAAAAGATTTTAAGCATTCGTTGCCAGAAATCCGTTTCCATACCCGATTTATCACCCAGAATCTGCACCATGAATGAAGACGACTGAATCCCGACGTTACCCCCCGTTGAACCAATGATTGGAATGAACAACGCCAGCGCGGGTACGAGTTGGAGCAGGTCGTGTTCGAAAATGCCCAGAAACCGCGCCGCCATCAAACTTCCAATCATGCCGATGCCCAGCCAGGGCAATCGGGTTTTGGTGATTTTCCACACCGTATCGTCCTCCTCGACGGGTGCCGAAATTCCCGTAATGGCCTGAATATCTTCCTGGGCCTGATCGGTGATAACGTCCACCACGTCGTCGATGGTGATGATACCCAGCAGGCGATTCTGCACGTTTACCACGGGCAGCGCGTCGAGGTTGTACTTCTGCATCAGCGCGGCCACGTCTTCGGCGGGGTCGTAGGTGTGGGCAAAAATGACGTTAGGTTCGTAAATCTGTTCGATTTTGCTGCCGCGCCGGGCGATGATGATCCGTTTGAGCGACACGATGCCGAGCAACACGCCATCGTCGTTGACCACGTAAGCGGCGTACACTTTCTCCACTTCCTCGGCCTGTCGGCGGATTTCCTCCACGCACTCGGTGACGGTTTGCCGAACGTTGATTTTCACCAACTCCTTCTGCATCAGTCCTCCAGCCGTGTCTGGTTCGTAGGGTAGGAGGTCGAGGATAAACCGGGCCTGTTCGCGGTCTTCGAGGAGCGCAATAACCTCTTCACGAACCCGAACGGACTGTTCCTTGAGCAAGTCGACTGCGTCATCCGAGTTGAGCACGTTGACGTACCGGGCGAGTTCGGCGGACGTAAACTCCTTCAAAATCACCGTGCGGGTCGGGCCTTCAAGTTCCGACAGGATTTCGGCCACCAATTCCTCATCGAGCAGGTTCAGCACGTAATGCACCTGCGGACCTTCCAACTCCTGAATCAGCGTCGAAATGTCAGCCGGATACAATTCGTCCAACTCGGCCCGGATGGTCTCCTCGTCGTGCTGGAGAATGGCCGTTTTGAGCCGTTCAACGAAGTCTTTGGTTAGTTCGAGAGGCATTTTTTTGAATGCTGAATGCTGAATTATGAATGCTGAGTTGAGGAATAATGAATTATGAATGCTGAGTAGAAAGGCAAAAATTATTCAGCATTCAGCCGCGCGGCGGACCGCATTCACAATTCAGCATTCCCTTGACCTATCATTTTCGTTAAAAGGACAAATTCCGCCACGCCCAGGCGTTCGGCCCGCAGGTCGAGCAGGGGGTGGTCGAAGTGGACGCCGACGGGTTTTAGAGCGTTGCGGAGCGTTTTACGGCGTTGGTTAAACGCGGTTTTTACCACCAGCTTAAATTTTTTCGCGTCGCAACCCAAGTCGGTGACGTTGTTCCGGCGCAATCGAATCACCCCCGAATTGACTTTTGGCGGCGGCTCAAATGCCCCTGGCGGCACCGTAAAGGCATATTCGATGTCGTACCAGGCTTGCAGCAGCACACTCAGGATACCGTAATCTTTGTTGCCGGGTGGCGAGGCAATGCGTTGCCCAACCTCTTTTTGCACCATGCACACGATTTCAGGTACGCGGTCGACATCTTCCAGAATCTTAAAGAAAATCTGCGAAGAAATATTGTAGGGGAAATTGCCGATGATGGCAAAATGCTCGACCCCCGGCCCCCAAAGGGAAACTTCTATTTCCGGGGAATTTAAAGCCCCCCTTTGGGGGGTTGGGGGGCCGGGCGAAAATGGCATCCTCAGAAAATCCCCTTCGATAATCCTCGGAGTCAGTTCCGGAAAATGAATTTTCAAGTACGCCACGGACTCCCGGTCAAGCTCAACAACGTAGGTTTCGTAGGCGGGGTTTTTGAGTAAATACTGCGTCAGCACCCCCATGCCGGGGCCAATTTCGAGAACCCGGTGATACCCACCATGACCCGAAAGCAGCCCCACGATGCGTTGGGCGGCCTGAAGGTCGCGCAGAAAGTGCTGACCCAGTTGTTTTTTAGCGCGGACTTTCAAAGGCAGTGAATGAAGCGTTGAGATTTGCGAACGGACTGGTTTTACTTTAAACCAATCATCAAAACTACCCTGAAAAATCGTATTTTCGGTAAAAAATGGGCTGGTCACTTCCCGCCCAGACTCGCCATGACCCCCGCGACGACTCCCGATAAATCAACCCCCGTGCCTGTTGAACGTACCCCGTCGGTGGGTGGATTGCCGCTCAATTCGGCCAGTTCCGACCTCCAGGACCTCATTCGCAATACCTCCGACCTAATCCAGTTGATCGACCTCGACGGGCGGTTTTTGTACGTCAATCGGGCCTGGAAAGACGCGACCGGCTACCGTTCGGCGCAGTTGAACGCCATGACCATCCGCGAGGTCATTCACCCGGAGTTTCTCGATGAAACGATGGCGAAGTTCGAGCGCATCAAAAACGGGGAGCGAATCCCGGATTTCGATACCGTCTTTCGCCGCCTCGACGGGCGGCGCGTGTACGTGTCGGGCTCGGTCAATTGCCGGTTCGACGAAGCCGGGCAGCCCGTGGCGTTTCGCTGTATTTTTCACGATACCACCGCCCGCAGTCGGGCCGAAAAGGCACAGAATTTATTTTACCAAATCGCCTCATCAACGCTCACCAGCCGGAGCCTCGATGATTTATATTCGTTGATTCACCGGGAGTTGAGTCAGGTGATCGACACGAAGAATTTCTTTATTGCGCTGTACGATTCGTCCAAAAGCTACCTGTACTTTCCGTACTACGTCGATGAATATTTTAAGGGAAACTTACGCTTCACCAAGCGCCGTTTGGGGAATGGCCTGACCGAGTTTACCATCGCCGCCAACCGGCCGTTGATGTTGGTCGAAGAGGATATCCGTCGCCTGGCCGCCGACAAGCAAATTTATCTCTACGGCCAGATTCCGAAGGTGCTGCTCTGCGCGCCGTTGCGCATCGGCGACCGCATCACGGGCATCATCGGGGTGAAGTCGTACGAACGCACGAATAAATACGATATCCGCGACCTCGAACTGCTGGAATTTATCTCGGGACAGGTGGCGCAGGCGATTGCCCGCAAGCAGGCCGAGGCCGAACTGGGCAAACAAACGGCACGGTTGCACGCTATTTTTGAGTCGTCGAGCCACCTGATGTGGACCGTGAACCGGCGGCAACAACTGACTTCGTTCAACCAGAATTATTTCAACCTCATCCGGCTCAACCTCGACCAGGTGCCCCAGGTAAATATTTCAACCGAACAACTCGGCTGGCAATTGATGGGCCTGACCAATCGGAAAATCGTGGAGGAAAAATACCGGCTGGCATTCCGTGGTGTTTCACAATACTTTGAAATTCAATTGAATACCCGCAGCGGCGAACTCTGGTACGAAATGTACCTCAACCCGATTTTACTCACCGACGGCACCATCGACGAAGTGGCGGGGATTGCCCGCGACATCTCGCCGTTGAAAAAATCGGCCCAGGATTTACTCAAAGCCAAAGAAGAAGCCGAGCGTTCGCTGAAGGTGAAAGAGCGGTTTCTGGCCAATATGAGCCACGAAATCCGCACGCCCATGAATGGCGTCATTGGCATGGTGGATTTGCTGAGCGATACGCCCCTGCAACTCGAACAGCGCGAGTACGTGCAGACGATCAAGAAATCGTCGGAAACGCTGCTGTATATTCTGAACGACATTCTTGATTTGTCGAAAATCGAGGCGGGAAAAATGCAGTTGCACGAGGCCCCGCTCTCGTTACGCGAGTTGTTCGATAAACTCATCAGCCTGTTTGGCCAGACGGCCCACGCCAAGCAAAACGACCTGCGCTACCGCTTTGGTGAAGGCTTGCCGCAGTACGTCATCGCCGACGAGACCCGGCTCCTGCAAATTCTGTCGAATCTGACGTCCAACGCGCTGAAGTTTACCGAAAATGGCAGCGTCACGCTCACGGCCAACACGATTTGGATGAAGGGCAAATGGCACAAAATCCGCGTGGAAGTGCGGGATACGGGTATTGGCATTGCGCCCGAGGGCTTGACGCAGTTGTTTGGCGCATTCAATCAGTTGGATAATTCGTCCAAAAAATCCTTTGGGGGTACGGGGCTGGGGCTGGCCATTTCAAAAGAATTGACCCAACTGATGAAGGGCGAAATGGGCGTTGAATCCGTGATCGGGCGCGGGTCGGTCTTTTGGTTTACGGTCGAATTAAAAGAAACGACCATCAGCCCGATGACTCAACAACAGATTGAAGCTGAACAGTTTGTCGTTAAAGATTTCTTCAAGGACGTTCACCCCTGCGTGTTGCTGGTCGACGACAACGCCGTTAACCGGAAAGTAGCCAGTGAAATTCTGCTCAAGGCGGGTTGTCGCGTCGACACGGCCGATTCGGGGCGGAAGGCGATTGAAGCGGTGCGGGCCAGGCGTGCGGAGCGAGGAGCGGGGAGCGAAAAAAAAACACGTTCTCAGTCCTCGCTCCCCACTCCGCACACCTACGACTTAATCCTGATGGACATCCAGATGCCCGATATGGATGGCGTTGAAACCACGCGTGAACTTCGGCGGTTGTTCGGGGCCGAATTGCCGCCGGTGGTGGCCATGACGGCGTATTCGATGCGCGAAGACCGCGACCGTTTCCTGAGCCAGGGCCTCAACGATTACATCGCCAAACCCATCCGGGCGCAAGCGCTGATTTTGAAAGTGAAGGAGTGGATGGACGCCCAACCCAGCCAGGACGTGCTGAGGCAGTATGAACTGAAGTCCAACCAGCCTTCCCCGACGAAAGCTGAACCAACATCGCCCGTTTTTGATCGCGAAGTGATCGACCAACTCTGCGGCTTGGGCGGCGTTGAAATGGTGGTTTCGGTGTTTGAAGATTTCGAGCAGGAAGCCACTCAGCAGCTTGCCGACGCCCAAATGGCCTACCTTCGGGGCGATTTTCCGGCGGTTGAAAGCAACCTGCACACCCTCAAAGGCAACGCCGGAACCCTCGGCATCGAGCGACTGCACCAGGCCGTAAAATCGGTGGAAGCCCGCACGAAAGTCGGGGATTTCAGCACGTTTGAACGTGAAATACCCGATGTCGTGCAGGAATTTGCCACGTTTCGGGAGCAGTACAAAGAGTTTTTGGAGGGGTTGTAGCGCGGTGCTCTGATTAGAAAACCTCTTCCGGGTAACGCCCTGTTGAAGCAATTTCCGGGGTTCGGTTGCCGGGCAAATCCAGGGTATCCTGGTACATTGTCGCCAGAATTACGTTACAAATCGCCCGCAACCTCGTATTTTCACCCTCGCAAACTCAATCCTACGATTCCATGGCGACCCACAAGCGCGTTCTGATAGCCGAAGACAGTTCCGTCATTCAAAACCTGGCGAAGAAGATTTTGGAGTTCCAGAACTTTGAAATCACTTCGGTCAAAAATGGCGAGCAGGTACTGCAAATCATTGACAAAGAAGACTTTGATATTATTTTGCTCGATATCAATATGCCGCTGATGGATGGTATGGAGTGCGCCCGTCGCGTACGTGCCCTGCCTGACCCGGAAAAGGCCAAAATTCCGATGATCGCGATCACCGGCAATGCCCGGAACTACTCGCCGGAAGAATTCAAAGCCGCCGGTTTCAACGATATGCTCATCAAACCCCTCAACTTCGACGCCCTCGTGGCACTGGTTAAGGGACTTACCGAATAGAGGATAGAGTAGAGAGGATAGAGAAATGCATCGCTTCGGTTACCTCTCCTCTCTCCTCTCTCCTCTCTACTCTGTCCACTCTCCTCTATGATCGTTACTTTCCTCGGTACGGGTACCTCGCAGGGCGTTCCGGTCATTGGCTGTGATTGTGAAGTATGCTGTTCGCTCGACTTCCGCGACAAGCGGCTGCGGGTATCGGTTCACCTGCAAATCGGGGAGAAAAGTTTCGTGATCGACACCGGGCCGGATTTCCGCCAGCAAGCCCTGCGCGAACGCATCCGCCGCCTCGACGCGGTGCTGATGACCCACGAACACAAAGACCATACGGCGGGTCTCGACGATGTACGGGCCTATAATTTCCGGCAGCAACGCGATATGCCCGTGTACGCCCATCACCGGGTGCTGGAGCAGTTGAAGCGTGAATTTGCGTACGCGTTTGCTGAAAAAAAATATCCGGGTGTACCCCGGCTACAGCTTCACCCAATTGATAATCAGCCGTTTGATGTGGAGGATGTGCGGATCACACCGGTCGAGGTGATGCATCATCAACTGCCCGTTCTGGGCTTTCGGGTGGGCGATTTTACGTACATCACCGATGCCAATTTTATTGCCGAACCCGAACTGGAGAAAATCCGTGGTTCGCGCGTGGTGGTGCTGAACGCCTTGCAATTGGAAAGTCACATTTCGCATTACACGCTAACGCAGGCGCTCGACGTTTTAGAGAAAATTGGGCCTGAACGCGCCTACCTGACGCACATGAGCCACCGGATCGGCCGCCATGCCGCCGTGGAGGCGGAATTGCCGCCAAACGTCCGCCTGGCCTACGACGGATTGAAATTGGTTTTGTGAATTCCCAACCGAATCGTCGGACCGCCCCTGAAGGGGGTTGGGGGTTACGCTGATGGCATTTTTAGAAAGTCCTCTTACAAATTCTATGGGCAACTCCCGCCGTACGTTTCTTAAATCCAGCCTGCTGACCACGCTCGCTACGGCGCTGGGCACGGAAGTGGTTTTTGGTGAAAACCTGCCCGAGGGTGTCCGTCCGCTCGCGTTAGACGATCCCACGCTGACGACCTGGGGCAAACACCGCGAACTGATGGTGTTGAGCGACCGGCCCTGGAACGTGGAAACCCCGCCGCATCTGCTGGACGATGACGTAACGCCCGCCAGCAACTTATTTATCCGCAACAACGGACGAATACCCGAAAAATTGGACGCTAAAACCTGGAGTCTGACCATTGAAGGGGAGTCGGCCAGGGCGCGAAAGGTGTTTTCGCTCGATGAATTGAAGACCAGATTTAAGCCCTACACCTACAATTTAGTGATGGAATGCGGCGGTAACGGGCGCTACGGCTTCAACCCGCCCGCCTCAGGAAATCAGTGGAAGGAAGGCGCTGTAAGTTGCCTCCGCTGGACGGGCGTCCGCCTGCGCGACGTGCTCCAGAGCGTAGGGCTAAAAGACGACGCGGTTTACGTGGGGTACTACGGAAAAGACGTTCACCTGAGCGGCGATCCAACCAAGCCCGTTATTTCGCGCGGAGTGCCCATCAAAAAAGCCCTCGAAGACGAAACCCTGCTGGCCTGGGCCATGAACGGAGCCGACATTCCGCCGGTACACGGCTTTCCGTTGCGGCTGGTGGTAGGTGGCTGGCCGGGTTCGGTGTCGGGCAAATGGCTACATCGGTTGGTGGTGCGCAACAAAGTACACGACGGCGAAAAAATGGACGGTACCCACTACCGGGTGCCCATCCGTCCCGTCGAACCGGGTAGCAAAGTAGCCGACGACAATTTTCGCATCATCGAATCCATGCCGGTGCGTTCACTGATTACGTTCCCGACATCGGGGGCCACAATCGAAGAAGGTAAGTTTCTCGAACTGCGCGGTCACGCCTGGGCGGGCGATTTGGAAGTAGCCAACGTGGACGTTTCGCTCGATTTTGGCGCGACCTGGCAAGCGGCCCAGCTCAAAAAACCCGTGAACCGGCTGGCCTGGCAGCGCTGGACGGCACGGGTGAGTTTCCCACAAAAAGGCTACTACGAAGTTTGGGCCAAAGCCACCGACGCCCAGGGCGTGAGCCAACCGATGGTGATTCCGGCCTGGAATCCGGGTGGGTATCTGAACAATTCCTGCCACCGGATTGCGATTAAAATTGTATGAAAATAGCCCTCGTTTTTCTTTTTTTCGGCGTCGCGGTCGTCTTCCGGCCCGCAGGGATGGACGTTGCAGCGTTACGCCCGCCAATCTTTCTGGCTGATTCGCTGGATGCCGAAACCGGCCTGAAAGTAGCCCCCGGTTTACCGTTGGTTAAAATCCACTGCACGGGCTGCCACTCCACCAAACTCATCACTCAGTTCAGCGCAACGCGGCAAGGTTGGCTGGATCGGATTCGCTGGATGCAGGCCACACAGAAACTCTGGGATTTGGGCGAAAGCGAACCGCCCATTCTCGATTACCTGGCCAAAAACTATCCCCTCGTCGAGCGGGTGGAACGCCGCCCGCCGCTTAAAGACATTCGCTGGTACCGGTTTTAGGGAGAGTCGATAAATTACTTGCAAATGCAGACGCCCGTCATTGCGAGCGTAGCGAAGCAATCTACTGAAGCGGGCCAACCAGTTTGGTAC
>JAJAZB010000487.1 GCA_026785975.1 Cytophagaceae bacterium
GTCCATCGTCGATTCGTACATATCGCCGTCGAGGCGGAGCAAGGCCAGTTGCTCGATGGGGGCCGTGGGCAAGGTATCTTTAAACCAGCCCTTCAGAAACTTTACGTTTCGGTCGAGCAGGGTATATTTCTCAAAATTTGATTGCACTTCTTCCAGCGAAACGGCCAGTTCGGGGTAGGTGTGGTGGGTGTCGCCCGCGGCGGCGTATTGGGCGGCATTGGGTCTGGGCAGGCCTTCAAACGAGTTGGCCACCCACACGGTGCGGTCGGTGACGTTCAGGGTTTTCAGCACGGCTTTCATGAAAATTGTGGCCCCGCCCCGCCACACGCCGGTTTCGATGAGGTCGCCGGGAATTCCTTCGGCTACGATGCTTCGAATGCAGGACTCGATGTTTTCCAACCGCTTGAGGCCAATCATCGACTCGCCGTACACCGGCCAGTCACGGCCCGTGGCGCGGTTGGCTTCTTCGATGCGGCGACGACGACACACAACCACGGCCTCTTTGTGGAGGAGTTTCTGGAGATGGTACAAAAACTTAGCTTTCCAACTCGAATCGTTGCGCCGGATGGGTTTGTATTCATCCCGGCCCTGACGGTGATAATCAGTGAGGACTTTTTTGAGCAAATCGAGGTAGAGATCCTGCGGAAGTGTGGCGTTCATGGCGTGATTGGAAGCGAGTTAATTGGGAAATCTGGTTGAATTTCCAGACCGAATCCAAACACCGTGCCAATTTTTACGCGCTGATTTTGAAGGATTCCGGGAAAGCAGAGCGCCTGGTTGCAACCGTTCGGAAAAAACATAAAACCTGCGCCAGGTCCTTATTTCAACTTCCGCTTTTTACCATGAAATCTTGCAAAAAGATGGTTCAAATCTGACGGCGGTGGGGTAAGTGTGCCACGTGCAACGTGGGCACACCGGATTTGCCCGCAAAAAGTAGGGCTGTTCCAACCAAAGCTAATTAAATATCGTTGATGTAGAGCGAGTGAAATCATTCGTTTTATCAACCAACTAAACCGGACCATCAGGGTCCTGCTAGTAATCATGGAAAAAATCGTGAAGACCGACGAAGAATGGCGTCGGCAACTGACCCCCGAACAGTACCAGGTAACCCGAAAAAAAGGCACCGAACGCGCCTGGACGGGCGAGTACTGCGAAGCCCACGACCCGGGCCTGTACGCCTGCGTGTGTTGCGGATTGGAATTGTTTGATTCCCGGAAAAAATTTGAATCGGGTACGGGCTGGCCGAGTTTCAACGCGCCCATCGCACCCGACCGCGTTGACGAAGAGCGCGACGTCAGCTACGGCATGGTGCGCACGGAAGCACTCTGCGCCCGGTGTGATGCCCACCTGGGACACGTTTTCCCCGATGGGCCACCCCCCACGGGCCTGCGTTATTGCCTCAATTCAGCGGCCCTGCGGTTGGTGACCGACAAAAAAATGCCCGAAGCCAGCACACAAAATTCCTAATGCGTCGTAAAATCCGGCGTTTTTATCTATTTTTATTCCCTAAAACTGGCCAATAATCGTTTAAGACCCGAAAGGATAAAACGCCCGGCTCGCCAGGCAACCTTTCGGGTCTTTTTTCCGTATTTTCCTATTATGAAAAACTGCTACATTCTGCTATTCTTACTGAGTTTACTGGCGGGGGGAGCCGGGGGGCAGAAATCAAAAGTGCCGGTTTCGCGCGAACTTCAAAAAGCGCACCCGTTGCGCGACGGTGGGGAAATCGTATCGCTGCCGCCTATTATCTGCTACTACACCAACACACCGACCACGGCCAAACCCATCGGGCCACCCGAGTTTTTTCTGCGCCGCCAGCGGCAGGATAGCCGTGCCCGCGTGGAGGCGACCCGCTCCGACATCATCGTGACGTACGACGCCGCTTTCCCGGACAGCGCCAAAGTGGCCTTCGAGTATGCCGTGGGCATCTGGGAATCCTGGCTAATTTCGCCCATTCCCATTCGCATCAGTGCCCGCTGGCAGAACCTGGGCGCGGGTACACTAGGTTCAACCGGACCCAAAATTTACCGCAACATCAACTTTTCAGGTACGTTGAAAGCCAACACATTCTACGTACTGCCCCTGGCCGAAAAACTGACCCGGCGCAACCTGAACGGCAACCAGTCGGACATCGACATGACGTTCGGGAGCGCAGTCAACTGGTACGTGGGCACCGATCAGAAAACCAGGGCCAACCGGCAGGATTTCGTGTCGACGGTCGTCCATGAAATCGGGCATGGTCTGGGCTTCACGGATTCGTTTGTCGTTGAAGGCAACCTGGGCCAGTGGGGCGAAGGCTACAATATTCCGCGTTCCTACGACCATTACATCGTCAACAACCAGGGCCAGCAACTCCTCAACACGACGCTTTTCCCCAGCCCTTCCTCGCAATTACGTCAGCAATTGGTGAGCAACAATGTGTTTTTCGATAGCCCGCTGACGCGGGCCGCCAATAACGGGGAGCGGGCCAAATTGTACGCGCCGACTACTTACCGGGCGGGGTCACAGATTGCTCACCTCGACGAAACCACCTACCCTTCCGGCTCGATCAATTCCTGCATGACACCGTTTGGCAATAGCGGCGAAGTGACACAAAATCCCGGTCCCATCGTGTTTGGAATATTCAGCGAAATGGGCTGGCGGGCCACGTCGGTTTTGCACGAGCGTCAGCGCGACTCCGAAGAATTAAACCAAGCGGTCACGTTTCGCACCACCGTCGTGAGCGACACCACGCTGCTGCCGGGGTCGGTCAAATTGTTTTACACGGTCAATGACACCGCCGTAGCCCGCAACGCCACCCAGATCACGCTAACGCGCGTAGGCAACACCGACGAATACACCGCCAACCTGCCGGGCGCGGCCACCAACCGCACCGTGCGGTACTACATCACGGCGCAGGATGCTTCGGGCCGGACATTCTCCAGTCCGCCCGATGCCCCGCGCTTTCACTGGGTGTTCCAGCAGGGGCCAGACACGACGCCACCAACCATCGTACACGCCCCCGTGGCGACGGTTTTTGGAAGCGAAGACTCCTTGCGCATCATCGCCCAAATTGAAGACGACTACGAATTTGGCATTGACACGGCCTACGTGGAATGGCGCGTGAACGGAGTAGAAAAACCCGCGTTCCGCCTGCGGAACAACAGCCGCAACGACGTGTATCAGGGCGCGGTCGCGCTGACGGGGCAGATAAAAGGGGGCGACGAAATCACTTACCGTATCGTGGCCCGCGACCGGTCGAAGCGTAAAAACCAGACCGTCAGCCCGGCAACGGGTTTTTATGCGGTCCGGGTGCTGCAAATCAAGGCGGCACAGACCAGTTACGTCAATAATTTTGATACCCCCACGGACGACTTTGCCGGTAACGGATTTTCGATCACAACGCCGACCGGGTTCAGCAATCCGGCCATCCACTCCGACCACCCGTACCGCGATGGCAACGGTTTTCCCAACAATCAACTTAACCTGCTGTACCAACTGCTGGTGCCCATTACGCTCAAAGACCAGGAGACCACCATCCGCTTCGATGAAGTGGTGCTGGTGGAGCCGGGCGAGGAAGGTTCGATATTTGGTGACTCCGAGTTTTTCGATTACGTGGTCGTTGAGGGTTCCCGCGACGGGGGCAAGACCTGGCGACCATTTGCCGATGGATACAATTCCCGCGACACCCCCGCCTGGAAAACGGCCTTCGACGCCAGGATTGACAAAGCGGACAACAACAGTTCGCTCACCGTGGGTACTTCCGCGCTGTTCAGGCCCCGGGAGATTGATATGCTGAATTCGGGCAATTTCATTCCGGGTGATCGCTTGTTGATTCGTTTCCGGCTTTTTGCTGACCAACTCAGTCACGGCTGGGGCTGGGCCATTGATAATCTGGCCATTCAAACCCCCAAGCCGCCCCCGGTGACCTCACTGCCGGAGCCGGTGATCGAAACGACGGAAGTGAAAGTGTACCCCAATCCCAGTTCAACGGGTGAGTTTATGCTCGAAGGCCGGTTTACTAAACTGGCCGGGCACGTGGATATTTCGGTCGTCAATGTGATGGGTAGCCGCGTGTACAACCAGCACGTAGCCCGACCCACTACCTTGAGTGGTCGCCTTGACCTTAGCACTCTGACGCCGGGTATCTACCTGGTTCACTTCGACACCGACGAGGGGCGAATCACCAAGCGGGTGGTGATTGCGAAATAATTCTTTAGAAAAGAAGCTGTTTAGGATTTCAGTTTTTAAGAGGCAGAGTAGCTTTCTAACCCTTTTTTATAAACTTTTTGTTAGTGTAAATTTTCCGTTGCAAAGTACTAAATTTGGACAAAAAACTCATGGCACGTATTAAGTTGGTAATCTATAACGATTTAGGTGAAGAAATTGGAACACGGGAAACATTTGTTGAAAATGGAATAGATAGTTTGGA
>JAJAZB010000488.1 GCA_026785975.1 Cytophagaceae bacterium
AACGCATCCTGACGCTGACCTGCCCGACCCCCGGCGCTTCGCTCGGCTATCGACTCAATGACGGCCCCTGGCGGCTTTACACCCAACCCGTGCGGATTCCGCAGTTGGGCAGCCTCAACGCCAAAGCCATTCGCATCGGCTTTAAACCCAGCGAAGAAATTACTCTGAATTCACCTCGACAGCCCTGATGAAACGCTTACGCGGTTTCGTACGCCGTTTCGGCCCTGAATCTGGAGAAACTTTTCCTGAAAGTGGGAAGGACCTACAAGTACCTGCGGGGCCTGCAAATGGGTTCGCTGGCGGCGGAGGGCAGCTGGAACAATACCGCCGTACCGACCACACTGACCTACGCCCTGACCCGACTGGAATCCACAAAATCTGATTTAGACTTTACGTCGAACCCGACGCCGGGTAAATTCCTGCCGGGAAGCAGTCCGGGTACGGGCGGTGGCTTCGACCTGGGGTTTACGTATGAATTTCGCCCTAAAGCCGATGTTGAACTGAATCAACTGGCGGATGTTCTGGGGCAAAACCCGGCGATGCGCATCGAACTACGCGTTCACACCGACAACGCGGGCGATTTTGACGCCAACGTCAAACTGTCCCGCGATCGCTGCCAGTCGGTCATCGATTACCTGATCCGCAAAAGCATCGACGCCAGCCGGTTGCTGAAAAATGGTCGGGGGCCACTCGATCCGGTCGCCCCCAACACCTCAGAAGACAACCGAAAGAAGAACCGACGGGTGGAATTTGTGGTGTTGTAGGAGCAGATTTCTATATTTTGGAACAAAAATTGCCCAAGCCTCCTCCAGTTGAAGGGGCTTTTTTCGTTACTACCTAAACTACTCGTTCAAACCGTATGCGCCGGATTTTGTTGTATGGGTTATTTCTGCTGGGCAATTGCCTGCTGTTCAGTAGTTGCTGGGCACCCCGTTGTCCGATGAAAAGCTGTCACGTGCGCGTCGAACACCGCCACGAAGGCATGGCGTACCGGGGCCGGAGCGTTCTCGCTTCACCCGTACACGGGTTGGGGTTTGCGGGCAAAAACCGGGGTGGGGAAGGTGTCGGGGAGTCTTCGTTCAAGAAAAATAAAGACCCGAAGACGAAAAAGAAATTCAAGAAATTACTGCCTTGGGAGAAGGTGTAGGGTACACGTTGAATGGCATTTGTGTGTCATTATGTCGGTTAGGTGTGCCACGCACAGCGTAGGCATACCTAACCGTATTGGTGTGTCCACGGCTGTGCGTGGCACACCGGGCGGCGTCGGGTAATTGCATGGTATCGTTGTGGTGTGCCACGCGCAGCGTAGGCACACCAGCTTAAGCCCTCGGCCTGACCGGTGGGGGCTTTTTGTTGTTGGCGTTTCAGAAAGGGAAAGGTCGCCAGAGCTTAAAAGTTGGTCGTTTCCAGCGACGAAAACAGGAGATGCCGAAGAAAGTTGAGCAAGCGATCTTCCTCGTTGGATTGGTTATCTGGTCCGGTGCCGAAGTCGGTCAGGGAAGGTAGGTACTGCATGAAGAAAGCCTGGTGATGGGCCGTTTCAAGGAGCGAACTGGCCAGCGACCGGGCGTAGGGATAATCTGGTCGGTATTCAAGAATAATGTCGGCGACGCGGCCACAAAAGTCCTTGTGCGGCTTGAAGAGTTGCTGCTTGTTGTGCTCGGTGACGTGGTGAGTCAGGTAAGCTTTACTGGCTTCACGGATTACGATGCTGTGTAGAGCCAGTATATTCGTGTCGTCAGTGGGTGTCGGTACGTTGGGCCGCGTCAGGTCTTTTAGTAGCAATAGTTTTAGAATTCGCTCCAGTTTCTCCCGAGGGTCGATTAAATTGTTGGTTTGAAACACAACCTGGTATTCCAGCCACTGCCAGTACCAGGCCACCAGGTATACCAGAAGCCGGTGTTTATTCTCGAAATAGCGGTAAATGCTAGCTTCCTTGGAGTTAATCCGGTCGGCCAGTTTGCGGAATGTCGTATCTTCAAAGCCTACTTCGGCCATCAACTGAATGCCCTGTTGAATAATCCGACGGCCTAATTCCGAGTTTTCAGGATCGCGTAGAAAGAGCTTTTCATTCATCCGCACCAGTACTTTATATTCCATCAATCGGGTTTAGTTACGGTTTAACCAAAAATTCTACGACAAAGAAACAAACTTTCAGAGTTAAAAGGTATGTTTGCAAAAATGATAGTATAACTATCAAAAAAATAAGCAACACAATTATGGCCAACGATACGTATCAGCAACCGCCCCCGTCGTCGATGCAACGGTTACTCCGGCTGTTGGGAACCGAACGGAAAGACATTAGCTACGTGTATTTGTACGCGTTGGTGACGGGTTTGATCAGCCTTTCGTTGCCGCTGGGTATTCAGGCTGTTTTCAATCTGGTGTCGGGTGGGTTGGTGTTTAGTTCGGTGTATGTGCTGATTGGCCTCGTTGCGTTGGGTGTGCTGGCTACCGGGTTGCTGATGGTGGGGCAGATGACGCTGGTGGAAATACTCCAGCAACGCATTTTTGCCAAAGCGGCTTTTGAGTTTACCTACCGGTTGCCCCGGATCGAGCCCAGGGCGCTATCGGCTTACTACCCGCCGGAGTTGATGAACCGCTTTTTTGAGGTCCAGACCCTCCAGAAGGGACTACCCAAATTATTGATCGACCTGACGGCGGCGGCGGTGCAGATTTTGTTCGGTATCATTCTGTTGTCATTTTACCACCCGGTATTCCTGGGGTTTGGTTTATTCACGCTGTTGGGTATTGTCGGAATCAGTTGGATATACGGGCCGCCCGGACTACGCACCAGCCTGAGTGAGTCGAAGTGCAAATACAAGGTCGTGAGTTGGTTGGAAGACATCGCCCGTGAACTGCCCACGTACCGCGAGCGTAACGATACGATGGACCCCATCGACCGGATGGACGACCTGGTGGCCAGCTACCTGGCGTACCGCAATGCGCACTTTCGGGTGTTGAAGCGATTCTTTTATAGTGCCGTGGCGTTCAAAACCCTGGTTACGGGGGGATTACTCATCGTTGGAACAGCGTTGGTGGTAGATCGCCAGATGACCCTGGGCCAGTTTGTGGCGGCTGAGTTGGTCATTGTGTTGATTACGGGTTCAGTGGAGAAACTGATCTCGGGTATCGACACGGTATTTGACCTTTTGACCGCCGTTGAAAAGATTGCGAACGTGACGGATTTACCCCTGGAAGCAGACACACCGACCCATGCTTAACTTATCGAATCAGCGGGTAGACGAGGAACTATTTACGCACTACCCCCTCAAAACCTTACGGCTACTACCCCAACCCGGCAGTGGCCGACGGCTCGGACGCTGGATGCTTGGGTTGCTACTTATTGGCCTTGCCGTTATGTTTTTGCCCTGGCAACAGAACATTAACGGTGAAGGTGGCGTAACGGCGCTGAGTCCACAGGATCGTCCGCAAACGATACAGAACGCCATTGCTGGGCGAATCGAACGGTGGGCGGTTGAGGAAGGGCAGTTCGTCAAAAAAGGGGATACGTTGCTGGTGATCTCCGAAATCAAAGATGACTATTTTGACCCTAACCTACCCCAGCGACTCGGCGAACAACTCGGCGCCAAGCAAGGCAGCCGGACCGCGACGGATACTAAAATCTCGGCTTTGGATGCGCAGACCACCGCCCTCCAAACGGGTTTGCAGGTGAAGCTTGCGGCGGCCCGGAACAAGGTTCGCCAGAGCGCATTCAAGGTCGTTAGCGACAGCGCAGATCTCATCGCCGTGCGTAAGAATTACCAGATTGCGCTCGACCGGCTCGACCGCTATGAGCAAGGCCACAAAGACGGCCTGTTTTCACTCACCGACCTGGAATCGCGTCGGTTGAAAGTTCAGGAGGATTACGCTAAAGTGATTGCGCAGGAGGCCAAACTCAACGTAGCCCGGCAGGAACTGCTCAACGCCCAACTCGACCTGAATACCATTCGGGCAGATTATCTGGAGAAGTTAGCCAAAACGTTGTCGGATCGCAGTTCGGCGGTGTCGTACCGGGCCGAAGCCACGGGGGAAATCGCCAAACTTCAGAATAAAATCAGCAGCGTGGACATCCGGCGGGGATTGTACATCGTGCGTGCTCCACAGACTGGCTACGTGGTTCGGTCGTTCAAAGCCGGCATTGGCGAGATGATCAAAGAAGGCGAATCCATTGCGACGTTGCAACCGGATAACCCGGCCATTGCCGTCGAACTATACATCCGGGCCATGGACGTACCGCTGATTCAACCCGGCCGAATGGTCCGGTTGCAATTTGATGGCTGGCCGGCCATTCAATTCTCGGGCTGGCCCACGGTGGCCGTGGGTACGTTTGGCGGTGAGGTCGCCGTGATCGACGCCGTGAGTAGTGTCAACGGGAAGTATCGCCTGCTGATTAAGCCAAACGTGCAACCAGGCGATCAGTTCTGGCCGCCGCAGTTGCGCGTTGGTTCGGGGGTGTATGGTTGGGTGATGTTGGATAATGTACCGGTGTGGTACGAACTATGGCGGCAGTTGAATGGCTTCCCGCCGAGCCTGCAGCAGGAACCAAACGAGGAGAAGAAAAAATGAGGCGTTTATTCGTTGGTAGTTTAATTCTGATTATCAGTCAGTTAGCGGGGGTCGTGTTTGGGCAAAATACCCCGACTACGACCTCTGATACGACCTTTACGGCGGCTGATTTCTACCAGGTCGTGACTCAGCATCACCCGCTTGTCCGGCAGGCGGCACTGCTAAACCTCGAAGCCCAGCAAGAAGTCCGACAGGCGCGGGGCGCTTTTGACCCGAAACTATTTTCGACGTACGATCGCAAGGAGTTTAGCCAAAACCTCTACTACGACAAGTGGCAGTCGGGGGTGTTGGTGCCGATTCTGCCCGGCGGTATTGATGTAAAACTAACCTATGACCGCAACCGGGGGGAATTCATTAACCCCGAAGAGCGCGTACCGTCGTCGGGGCTGGCCGCTCTGGGGGTGCGGATTCCGGTTGGGCGGGGGCTGTTGATCGACGCCCGGCGGAACGCCCTGCGCCAGGCGCAACTGGCTCTGAATCTGGCCGACGCCGACCGGCTGAAGTTGATCAACAAAACGCTTTACGATGCGGCCAAAACGTACTGGGAATGGTATCTGACCTACCAGCAGAACCGGTTGATTCAGGAGGGGTACCAACTGGCCGACACCCGTTACCGGGCGGTGCGGCAACGGGCCTTCCTGGGCGATGCCGCAGCCATCGACACGACCGAAGCACTCATCACGGCCCAGGACCGGCTTGTTCAACTCCGTCAGGCGGCGGTTGAATTACTGAACGCCCGCCTCCGTCTGACGGCTTTCTTGTGGAATAGCGACACCAGCAGCGGTACCCCACAGCCCGTCGATTTGCCCGCGACGGTCGTACCCCAGGTTTCGCCCGCTGAACAGGCTGACGAATCAATTCGGCAAGACCTGCTGAATCAAGCGGCCGGGCAACACCCCGACTTGCTGAAACTGATCGCGAAAGGGCAACAGTTGGCCGTTGAGGAGCGGTTTCAACGCTCATTGTTACAACCGCAGATTTCCCTGAATGCCACTTTACTGAGCCGCACGCCCTTGCCGGGTGTCGGCTACAACTGGTCGAGTTACTACGCCTTCCGCGCCGACAACCACAAGATTGGACTCGACCTGTCGTTCCCGTTGTTTCTGCGAAAAGAGCGCGGTAAACTCCGTCAGGTGCAGATCAAAACCCAGGGGGTTGAACTGGAACGGCAGCAGGCGGGGCGAGACATTGTCAACGACGTGCAGACCGCCTGGAATGAGTTGAAAGCGTTGGAGGGGCAGATTGAGGTTCAACAACAGACCGTTGCTAACCAGCGGACGTTGCTGCGGGCCGAGCAGCAAAAGTTTGACCTGGGCGAAAGTTCCCTTTTTCTGGTCAATAGCCGCGAGACCAAACTGATTGATCTACAACTAAAATTGGAGGAACTGCGGACGAAATATCAGAAGTCCATCGCCGCGCTCTGGTACGCCGCCGGAACCCACGCCGAAGCGCAAAATTAACGCGCCTAAACGCTTGAAGAGCAGCTACTTTTTGCAATTATTTCAAGGGTTTTCCCCGTTTTTTTAGCATATTTGTAACTTAAGTCTGGATCGAAGAAATAGTAGTTAATATTCAGATAATCAAGCAATTACCCAGCTACTATTTTTCTATTTTTTACCCGACGATACCTTTTAAAGTTCAAAACCGTACCCATTTTTATGGCCGAACAACTCGAAGAACAGCCTGGTAGTACCTCCAACATCATTCCAATCAACATCGAGGACGAAATGCGGGGGGCGTACATCGACTATTCCATGTCCGTTATCGTTTCCCGGGCCTTGCCCGACGTGCGCGATGGACTCAAGCCCGTGCATCGGCGCGTCCTTTTTGGCATGACTGAACTGGGGGTCAACTACAATAAATCCTACAAAAAATCGGCCCGTATCGTGGGGGAGGTGATGGGCAAGTACCACCCGCACGGCGACGCGTCGGTGTACGATACCATGGTGCGCATGGCCCAGAACTGGTCCTTGCGCTACCCGCTCGTGGATGGGCAGGGCAACTTCGGCTCCGTCGATGGCGACTCGCCCGCCGCCATGCGCTACACCGAGGCGCGGCTCAAGCGCATCGCCGAGGAGTTGCTGAGCGACATCGGTAAAGAAACCGTTGATTTTCAACCCAACTTCGACGATTCGCTCCAGGAGCCAACCGTGCTGCCCGCCAAACTGCCCAACCTGCTGCTCAACGGCACCTCGGGGATTGCCGTCGGCATGGCCACCAACATGGCCCCCCACAACCTCTCGGAAGTGGTGGACGGCATCGTGGCGTATCTCGACAATCCTGAGATCGACGTGACCGGCCTGATGGAGTTTGTCAAAGGGCCTGATTTCCCCACCGGTGCCACTATTTACGGTTCGCAGGGCATCCGTACCGCGCTCGAAACGGGCCGGGGGCGCATCGTGATTCGTGGCAATGCGACGTTTGAAACCTCCAAAACGGGCAAGGATCAGATCGTCGTGACCGAGATTCCGTACATGGTCAACAAAGCGACGATGATCGAGAAAATCGCCGATTTGATTAACGACAAGAAACTTGAAGGCATTTCCGAAATCCGCGACGAGTCGGACCGGGACGGAATGCGGATTGTGTTTGACCTGAAAAAAGACGCGGTACCCAACGTGGTGCTCAACAACCTCTACAAGCAGTCGGCGCTGCAATCGTCGTTCAGCGTCAACAACGTCGCGCTGGTTCGGGGGCGTCCGATGATTCTGAACCTCAAGGATATAATCCGGCATTACGTCGATCACCGCATCGAGGTCATCGTGCGCCGGACGGCTTACGATTTGCGCGAGGCCCGCAAACGGGCGCATATTTTGGAAGGATTGTTGATTGCCCTCGATAACCTCGATGCGGTCATCAACCTGATTCGTTCGTCGCGCGACCCGGAGATTGCCAAAACCGGTTTGATGACCAATTTCGCGCTGACCGAAATTCAGGCCAAAGCCATTTTGGAACTGCGTCTGCAACGCCTGACGGGCCTGGAACGCGATAAGATTGTGGCGGAGTACGAAGAAATTCAGCGCGAAATCAACTTCCTGGAAGGCATTCTGGCCAGTGATACCACGCAGCGGCAAATTATCAAGGATGAGCTGGCCGACCTGAAAGCCCGCTACGGCGACGAGCGCCGCACCCAGATTGTCCACGCCGACGGGGAATTCTCGATTGAAGACATGATTGCCGATGAGGATATGCTCATCACGGTTTCCTCGCAGGGCTACGTAAAACGCACTTTGCTGAGTGAATACCGGACGCAAAGCAGGGGAGGGGTTGGCTCGCGGGGGGTCAGCACCAAAGACGCCGACTTTACGGCCCACCTGTTTACGGCCTCCATGCATAACTTCCTGCTGTTTTTTACCGAAAACGGGAAGTGTTACTGGCTGAGGGTGTTCAACGTACCGGAAGGGCAGAAAACGGCCAAAGGGCGACCCATCCAAAACCTGATCAACATTGAACCGGGCGACACCATCCGGGCGGTAATCAACGTCAAAACCCTCAGCGACGATGATTACATCAACAACAATTACATTGTGATGTGTACCGAGCAGGGGACCATCAAGAAAACCTCGCTCGAAGCCTATTCGCGGCCCCGTTTGGCGGGGATTATTGCCGTGACCATCCACGAAGGCGACCGGCTGCTCGATGTTTGCCTGACCAACGGCGACAACGACATCGTCATCGCCTCTAAAGTCGGGAAAACGGTCCGTTTCCACGAAAGCCGCGTCCGCCCGATGGGTCGTTCGGCGGCAGGGGTGAAGGGCATCGAACTGGACGACGCCGCCATGCCCGACAATAAAGTTGTCGGCATGGTATGCGTCAGCGGGGCTGACGTGCAGCTATTGGTGGTGTCGGAGCAGGGCTTCGGCAAACGTTCACCCGTCGAGGACTACCGCGTGACCAATCGGGGCGGTAAGGGCGTTCGGACGCTCAACGTGACGGAGAAAACCGGTACGCTGGTGGCCATCAAAGAAGTGACCGACTCCGACGACCTGATGATTATCAACCGGTCGGGCATTGCCATTCGTCTTTCGGTGGCCGATTTGCGCGTAATGGGCCGCAACACGCAAGGGGTGAAGCTCATCAGTTTGCGCGGTGGGGACCAAATTTCATCGGTGACGAAGATTGAAAAAGACGAAGAGGAGGTGCCACTGGACGTGCCAGCCGAAGAAATTCGGCAGCCGGAAACTTTTTCTGAAGCCGATGCTGACAATATTCCCGACGAAAAGTAGTTATTTTGGCTCCGAACCATCGAAAAGCGTTGTTCAGGTGGTTCGGAGACCATAAACCAAAATCTGTAATCTAACCAAACTACCATGAAACGACTCGTCTTACTGGCATTGCTGGGTGTATTCGCCGCAGCCACCGCGTTCGGACAGAACGCTGCCATTGATAAGGCTCTTCAGGACGAAATCAAAAAGACCAAGGAAAAGAGTGATAAAGACATCACCAACGACAAGGCCAAAGACAAAGCCAAAACCTGGATTGACCGGGCTAAAGCTTACGAAGAAGTCGCCTTGCGGTATGCCTCGCTCGATTCCAGTGCCGCCCTGATTGCTTACGACGCCTACAAAAAGGCCGTTGAACTCGACACGAAAGAGGGCAAGCAGGGAAAACTCGCCAAAGAGGCTCAGGACATCCTGGTCGGTGGGGGCAACAACCTGTACGCCGCACTCATGCAGCAGGGAGCCGCCAAATACCAGGCCAAAAACATGAAGGATGCGCTCAAACTGATGCAGACTGCCTCGATGGTTCACGCTAAGGACACGACTGCAACGCTGTACACGGGAATCGTGGCGCAGCAGTTGGATGATCAAAAACTCGCCCGGGAGTCCTTTGAAAGGTACCTGGCCGGTGGTGGGAAAGGCCCCGAGATTTTCTACGCGGTGGCGAATATGTACAAGGCCGAGAAGAATTTTGATCAGGCCGTTAAGGTGCTCGATCAGGGAATTGCGGCCAACCCAACCAACAAAGACCTTCAAAGCGAGAAGATAAACATCTTTTTGTCATCGGGTAAAGCCGACGAGGCCATCAGCAATTTGAAGCAAATGGCGGATGCTGACCCCAAGAATGTGCAGACCGTTCTGAATCTGGCCATTTTGTACGACAACCAGGCCACCAATCTGGGCGATGAACTGAAAAAAACGAATGACCAGATGAAAAAAGGGGGTCAGCTAACTAAGCGAATTGCGGATCAGAAAGGCAAAACGGACGCATACGCCAGTGAGATCACCCGGTTGCAGGCCGCCGTGAAAAAGCAGCCCAAGAGTGTTGAAATGAAGCGCTTGTTGACGGATGCCAATAAAGTACAGGCTGAGAACAAAGCGACGTTGGATCAGTTGAATCAGGATTTGAAGACCTTTGAATCATCGCAACAGGGAGTCAGTGTCGAGGATTTGAAGAAGCGCACGGACGAAATGACCGCCCGGCAGACGGAGCAACGGAAGCAAGCGCAAGATTACTACAACAAGGCCCTACAAATCGAACCGGCTAATTACGACGCGAATTACAACATGGGCGTTTTCTATTTTAACGAGGCCGTAGAAACGAAGCGGAGAATCGACGCCATGGATATGCAAGCGTATCAGAAAGAAGGCAAATCAGTTGAAAATCAGGTTGTTGTGAAGTTTAAAGAGGCCATGCCGTACTTTGAAAAAGCGTATGAAGTGAAACAGGAATCGGAAGTAAAAGATAACCTGAAGAATCTTTATACCATTTTGAAGCAGTACGAAAAATCGGATGCGTACGATGCGAAACTTAAAAAAATAAGCGAATAGTCGCGATTAAATTTGTTTAAAAAAGCCCACCAGTTCAACTGGTGGGCTTTTTTATGGACGAAAATCAAGGAAGAGGGATGCCTTTAAACTGTTTACTTAACATAATATAAATTATACAACAAACATTACAGGTTTAGTGCGAATCCCGCCGCGAATCAAAGGTTCAGTATACCTTCCAGATCAGCGGGCGAATAATTTACCGATTTCAGCGTCTTATGATCGGTAGTCCTGAAGACGAGATACATACCGTTATCTTCTTCGTAAAAGGCTTCCGTACCATCTTTCTGCCAGTAATAATCGACCGTAGCCTGGGCTTCCTCGGGCGTGCTACACGCTTTGCTCATGTTGGAACGGTGAACCTCATTGAAGAGCGCGACAAAGGGTTCGCCCAAGCCGAATTCGAGTACTGCCCCGGACAGCACGTACTGTAGATCGCAGAGTGCATCAGCCACCCCGACCAAATCATTGGCTTCGACTGCTTCCCAAAATTCCCTCAGTTCTTCGGATAATAATTCATACCGCAACTGGGCCCGACGCAAATCTGGAATCGTAGGTTGGGCTAAAACAGGAGCTTTAAAAGTTCTATGGAACGTGGCAACCTGATTTAAGGAATCTATTTTGTCCATTGAGATGACTGATTTTATGTTAAATGGAGGAACAAAGCCCTCCTATTTAGATACGAAAATGCTCAGAGTACGAGAGTTATTAGCATGAACCGTGGAAAAAATAACTTGCACTGGTGGATAAAATGGTAACTCTCTCATTACAAAGGAATTATGAATCCACGTGGAACACCAAGAAGCGTATCGAGTCTAATGCGCTGATTATGAATCAGAAACATGGTATTCGTTCAAGAAAAGGTTGCCGATACGTACCTGGATTCACGTAAATTATTGGTCTGTATGGGATACAAAACCTATTTTGGAACGACCTTTTATCTAAGAAACGTTAAGCTGGTTTATATTCTGTGAAGGTTTTGTCGCTGTAAAAAATGAGAATCTTTTCGACTGATTTTACAACGCTTGTGGCCACGGGTTGAAGTTCCCCAGTCGGATGTACGGGTATCGACTCCGCAGAACCTCTTCTGGGCGATTCTGAGAGCTTCGCTGAGGATGGATTTACCTCTGGACGGTTCGGTAGCATACTGTGGCGTAGAACGGGCGTAGGCGACGATTGACCGACGACATCGTCCAGATCAGATTCGGATAGAAGCCATTCGTACGTTAAATCTGGAAAGCGAGTAACAACCTTCTGAATAATCTCTAAGCTTGGGCGATTCCTGCCCGATAAGATGTGGGAGATGCTGGAGCGCTGCACCCCTATTTCATCAGCAAAGTAAGAGGGCGTTAAATTACGATCACTGATAATGTGTTTAATTTTGTCATTCAAGTTCATAAGTATTGGGCTATTATTATTTACAAATGTAATGATATACATTTAAATCACAAATGTATAAAGCAAGTTTACATTTATAATTTATTAACAATGTAAATAGTTGTTGTATGTAAACCACTCCTCCGTTACCTAATCTTGAATTACGATTTGTATAAACCACAATTGTAAATTAAAAAACCACTGAAGGATATCAACGGGTATTAGTAAACTAAATGATTGACAAAACTATACGGATACGTTATTTTCTCTGAGTGCCTGGTTGAGTGAAGTTTTTAAATCGGTACTCGCTTTACGCTTGCCAATAATCAGCGCACAGGGTACCTGGTACTCACCAGCCGTAAATTGTTTCGCATAACTGCCGGGAATTACCACGCTGTCTTCGGGCACATACCCCGTGTATTCAACGGGGTGGCTACCGGTCACATCGATAATCCTGGAACTCCCCGTGATGACTACGTTAGCCCCTAAAACCGCCCTCTTTCCAATTCTGGCTCCCTCGACAACAATGCAGCGCGATCCAATAAAGGCACCATCCTCCACGATGACTGGCGCTGCCTGTGGGGGTTCTAATACCCCGCCTATCCCTACTCCACCACTCAAATGTACATTTTTACCAATCTGAGCGCAACTGCCAACCGTTGCCCAGGTATCGACCATCGTTCCCTCGTCTACATAAGCACCAATGTTAATGTAACAGGGCATCAAGATAACACCCCTGGCCAGGTAAGCCCCGTATCGCGCCACAGCGGGGGGTACAACACGAACCCCTAATTCCAAATAACCACTTTTAAGGCGCATCTTATCGTGATATTCGAAGATACCCACCTCACTGATCTGCATCTGCTGGAGAGGAAAATAAAGGATGATAGCCTTCTTGATCCATTCGTGTACTTCCCAGGAATCGGCATCAGGGCTGGCAACACGAAGCTCCCCCACGTCTACTAAACGTATGGTTTCGTGAATGGCTTGGGCGGTATTCGGTTTCTGGAGCAGACTTCTGTCCTGCCAGGCGGCCTCAATGAGGGTTTGGGGTGATTGCATAAAAGACATTAGGTTAATCTTTCAAAAGTAAAAGGTTAATGTTCTTCTGTGAATAAGTGATATGAAAATAGTATAAAAGAAAGGTTTATATTTTAAGACGTAATGAGTTGATAATATGTTTATTACCATTTAAAACAAAATTATATTCGGTGAATATAATTCATTTAGCAGTCTTCTTTTTTTGGCATAGAGATTGATTCACAATCCAATCGACTGAATCCGATTCGCGTTTAGGGATCAGGATTATGGATGGTACCCTTTAAAGCGTTTTATGGGGATCAGCAAGATGCATAGATTGTCAGCAGAACGTCCATAATCGCGGTTTGAAGGATATAACTCTACAAACCGCGTAAAGGCTTTGCTCCTACCCTATCAAAGCTTCAAATCACCTTTTATCGCCGCCGCTTTACCAAGCAATGGTACCGGGTATAGCAATTACAGTAAGCAAAGGACCCTTAAAACCTACTATATTTAGCAATACCAATTCGATAAGATATTTAGCAATCTATTTTTACTAATATTTTTACTATTTAGTTTGTTATTAGTATTATATTTACTAATATTTTTAAATATTAAACCTGTTAATATTGCATCTCAAACAAACCTTGCTTTCCCATGCCGACAATCAAAGTAGCCATTAACGGCTTTGGACGTATTGGTCGCCTCTCCTTTCGTCGTATGCTCGAAAATGACAACATCGAAGTTGTAGCGATCAACGACCTAACGGACAACGCGACACTTGCCCATCTTTTTAAATACGACTCTATTCACGGAGTTTTTAAAGGCGATGTGAGTTCAGATAATGAGAGCATCACCGTCAATGGAAAACGCATTAATGCTTATGCAGAAAAAGACCCTAAAATGTTGCCTTGGGCTTCACTTGGCGTTGACATAGTTCTTGAATCGACTGGGCGTTTTATCGATGAGGCTGGTGCCGGACAACATCTGCAAGCTGGCTGTAAAAAAGTAATCATCTCGGCTCCTGCTAAAGGAAACATCCCGACCGTAGTTATTGGCGTAAACGACGAGATTTTAACCGGAAGCGAGACTATTATTTCAAATGCCTCCTGTACCACAAACTGCCTCGCTCCGATGGCTAAAGTTCTGGACGATACCTTCGGTATCGAACAGGGCTTTATGACGACTGTACACGCCTACACAGCCGACCAGAGCCTTCAGGATTCTCCCCACAAGGATTTGCGCCGTGCCCGTGCCGCTGCGCTTTCCATTATTCCTACCTCGACAGGTGCAGCTAAAGCGATTGGCTTGGTTTTGCCAAATTTGAAGGGCCGACTCGATGGCAATGCATTGCGGGTACCCGTCCCCGATGGTTCATTAACTGACTTAACCGTGGTTCTGAAACGCGATGCGACGGCTGAAGAAATAAATGCGGCTATGAAAACGGCCGCAGAGGGGCCATTGAAAGGAATTCTTCAGTACTCAACTGATCCAATTGTCTCTGCTGACATTGTGGGTAATCCCCACTCCTGCATCCTGGATTCGGAGCTGACGGCAGCCAGCGGCAGGTTAGCTAAAGTTGTCGGTTGGTACGACAATGAATACGGCTATTCCAGTCGTGTTGCTGACCTGATTGCCAAAATCGCTCCGTAATATTTCTTACTTTTTAGCAAGCCCGACTGTACTCAGTCGGGCTTTTTTATATCCCATTAATTTCAGCAATGACAAATGTGCTGCCTCCCACAACAACTAAATCATCGTCAGGATCGGCTTGGTCTCGTGCAAATTGCAGAGCTTCATTTACGTTGTGACGTATGCTGCCCCGCAAACCAAATGATTTGGCTACCTCTGCCAATTCAATCGCCGGTAAAGCGCGGGGTAAATTGGATTCACAAAACACATAATTCGCAGTAGTCGGCAACAGGCGCAAAACCCGCTCCAAATCTTTGTCTTTAACAAAACCGAGAATCATCCAAAGTTGACGATGTTTAACCGACTGAATGCACTCCAAAATCGCTTTGATGCCCGCTTCGTTATGACCCGTATCAACATAAGTTAAGGGATTGTCGCCAATCTTTTGCCAGCGACCCTTCAGGCCCGTGCGGGTTATGGTTTGCGCTAACCCGGTTTTTATCGCCTCATCGGATAACTCAAACCCTTGCTCGCGGAGCAAGTCGATGGCTTGCATTACCCCCGGCAGGTTCTTCATTTGATAGGTTCCGGGTAACTCAAGCGTCCACTCATTTTTGTTCCGGGAAACCTGATCGAGTAGTTCGATACGCAAATTGCCTCGGTCGTACCCGTGTTTTTCTATAATGAATCGGTCGCTGGCAAAGTAAAGCGGGCTGTTGTTTCTCGCGGCCACGTCCCTAAAAATTGCCTCAACTTCTGATTGACGTTCACTAATTACAACAGGAATACCTGGTTTGATAATACCCGCTTTCTCAGCGGCGATTAGGGGTAGCGTGTCGCCCAGAATATCCATGTGGTCGTAGCCAATGCTGGTGATTAAACTCAAAATCGGCGTAATGATATTGGTTGAATCTAACCTCCCTCCCAATCCAACTTCAACGACGGCGATATCCACTTGCTGCCTGGCAAATTCCTGAAAGGCCATTCCAACCGTCAACTCAAAAAAAGACGGCAATACTGATTGAATGAATATTCTATTTTCATCTACAAAACTTATAACGCGCTCTTGAGCAATTGGTTGACCATTGACTCGTATTCGTTCCGAAAAATCTTTTAAATGCGGTGAGGTGTACAGCCCAACCTTGTACCCCGCTGATTGCAGTATTGCGGCGAGCATGTGCGAAGTACTCCCTTTGCCATTTGTCCCCGCAACGTGGATGGATTTAAACTTAGTCTGAGGGTTGCCCAAATGCGCGCACAAATTGATTGTATTCGTTAGATTGGGTTTGTACGCACTCGCGCCCGTCCGGTGAAAAACGGGTAATAAATGGTATAAATAGTCGATGGTTTCCTGATAGGTCATATAAAAAAGGCTTACCCGGTCAAAGGTAAGCCCTGAATACGAAATGGATAAATCAGCGGGATCGAAGAACAAACGTAATCGTACCAGTCGAAACGGTGGGACGGGTAGCACCAGGGTTTGTTTCGCGGAAAGATAGGCGCTCAACGGCTCTTTTGTAAAGATCGGCAACGGACTGACTGACGGTTTTCTCCGTAATTTTTACCGAAATCAAATCGCCGCGATCATCAACCTTAATCTGCAATACAATCTTGCCCGTTTCAGCAGAAGGATCGTTGACGACGGGTCGGCTGGTCCAGATCCAACCGGTAATATTGAGTGAACCTCCGCCCCCGCCACCTCCCGAACCAGGACGTCCGTACAATCCCTTCGAGTCGGGTTTTCCTTCGGGGCTGCCTTTATCACCTACGCCACTGGCGTCGTCGCCGTTGTTGTTACCGCCCGGATTATTGCTGGTTCCCACCGTGCCGTTAGCGCCGCTGGTACCGTTGGAATTGCTGCCACTCCCTTTTTTATACGTGCCTTTAGCGTCAGCCTGCCGGGGTGGGGCCTCCACGGGTTTGCTGACCACCACGGGTTTGGGGGTCGGTGGCGTGGGTTTGGCAACGGGTTCTACTTTCTTGGGAACTACCTTTTCAGCTACTTTCACCGGGCTTTCTACCTTACTGACAATTGTCGGCTGTTCCTCAACTTTAGGGGTTTTTACCGAAGGCGTCGGTGGTGTTTCCCGAACTTCTGGTTGAGTTTTCACGGGAACCGGGCGCGATTTCTCGGGTTCGGCGGGTTTGGATTCTTCGCGATTTTTCAACGTGCTCGGGCGATTTCGGGTTTGAATATCACCGCTCCCCACGTTGTCGAGACCAAAATTTAATTCAATGCCGGAGTCGATTTTGGGCGGTTCGGCTTGCCAGACTTTGATGAAAAGCAGGATCAGGAACAACACCACGTAGATCGCCGTCGCCGTCACGAAAGCCACGGTTCGATCCTTCTGTTCTTCGTCTAAGAGCACATTTGATTGCATAGCAAAAGAGGATTGCGCTATAAAAACGAATCCGAACCCTCGCTTGGTGCGGAATTCGGATTCAAAATAAACAAAAAATAAATTATTTGCTTTTCAGTACCCACACACTGTTTCCCAAAGCGAAGCGAAGGCGGTTGGCTAATTTTGAAGCGGCGGCAGCGTTGTCAAATTCGCCCACGCCTACTTTGATCAGACCCTTGCTCTCGGGATACAACACCGTGACCTCAGAGTAACCCTGAGCGCGTAATTTCCGTCCTAATTTCAAGGCATTACTCTCCTGCCCAAAACCACCGGCAACGACGTAGTAGCGTCCGGCAGACACGTCGGTTTTGCCTTCACCCTTTTTTACGTTCATTGAAATGACTGGTACCCTCAACGCGGGCGCCTCGGGTGTCGCCTTCGTTTCGACCTCCGTCAAAATAAGCGTTGGCACGGGTGCAGGCGCAATGGGTTCTGTTTTTACAACGACTTTTGGCGCAGCTTCTTTAACGACAACCGGAACAACCCCGCTTGCAAGTGGGGGCGCAAGGGCCGTATTCTCCCGAACCGTCAGATCAATCTCCAGGAAATCGTCTGTTTCACGCACGATGGGTTGCGGCAATGGTGCCGCTGGCGTGGCCGGTTGAATTGGCACGACATCTTCCGCTGGCTTTTGCAGAATCCATTCGTTTACGTTCAACATTGCAATCGGGTTGAGGCTGCTCAATGCCGAATTATCCGCGTCGAACATAGACCAACCCATCAGGCTAACCAAACCAACCGCAGCCGCTGCCGCCATATTGGGTAACGTCAACCACCGACGTGACGTAGAGGTTTGGTTGGTTTCTTTCTCCTCTTCCTCAAACGCCGAAATCGCCTTACGGGACCTGACCGGCTCGGTACGGGACGATAACGGCATCACTTTAGCCTCAGTCAGTGGCCTGCGTACGTACCGGGGATGAACCGCCGCCATACCAAAACTATCTGCGTAGTAATTAATTTTATTATCGGGTTCAAAAACCAGCTTCCCTTCGGTATTGAGTGTAAATACCCCCAGATTTTCGAAACGAAAACTCTTCCGCAGTTTCAATTCTTTACGAATATGTTCGGCAAAAGAGTGAATTTTTGTCAGCGCTTCCTCCCGGCTTTTCCCCTCATTCACCGCCACAAAACTCGATAGCAAGCCGTCATCGGAGTGGAGTACTTCGTTGAAAGCGATCCGCTTACGGGGTGGTACCAACGACCCGCTGTTTTCGTGAACGGTGGAACTATGGAAATTGGTGATAAATCCGCCAAAGTCGGGAATGACCACGCAATCTTGCTCAAAAAGCAGATTTTTGATGTGTTCGGGGAGGGAAGCCATGGCGCGTTGATCAGGTTAAGAAGGAAACACAACGCAATAGTAGTAATTTTCAAGAAAATGTCAATACCAAACAGTCAGTATAAACGGACTTGGTAAAAAATTAAAAAGAATACGATAAACCAACCATAAAATTCAAACCCTGACGGGGGTAGTACAGGTACCGTTGGTAATTTTTGCTCAACAAATTATTCAGTGAAACAAAGGCCGAAAGCTGATTGGTCAACAGGTACGTGGTCTTGAGATTCAAATCGACAATGTTGGGGAGATCGACGGTACGGTTGCTCACAAAATTTTTACCCTTGAGACCTGCGATGAAGTAGGCGTCGGCATTAAAAATGAGTTTCTGCGAAAATGTGACGGTGTTCGTCCAGGTGGCGGTGAACGAGGGCCGGTGCCAGGGATTTTCGAGAACCTTCAAATCGTAGCCGTAAGCGTCGAGTTTCAGTAACGAGCGCCATAAATCCCCGGACTGGTAGCCAAGCTGGGTAGAAATATGCAAGACGTTGGTTTCGCCCTCGTCGTACAGAATTTCAAAGCGGGACGTATCCGGTTTGGCATTATTGAACACATAGAAATTCCGGTACGTTGCCAGCCCCGCCCGGGCCTCGTAGGTAAAGCCCGCTCCGATTCCGCCTTTCGACCCGGCGTAAAACTCCCGCAGTTTGTTGGTATTCCTTAAAATGACCTTACGACCCAGAAACTGGTTCTCCGTCAGGAAGTTAGTGAGTGTGTTTCGGGTCACGTCCCCGTCGAAACCCGCGAAGAAGTGGATGTTTTCAAACGGAGCAATATCAACATTGACGACCGGATAGCCATGCGTCGCCGTGATGTTGGGGCGGGCATCCGTCTCGTAAACGGCGTTGAAACCGGCCGTCACGTTCAGGATTCCGCTCCGGTACTGAAAGCTCGGTTTTACCCGGAACAAATTACGCTTATCGACCAGACTATCAACGCGTTGAGTGATGTAGGCATCCGCCAAAAGATGAGCCGAAAATTTGTTGCCCAGGGTCCAGGTCGCCTTGAAATTATTCCCCCAATCGAGTTCAGTGGCCGTGGTGCGGGTGTTCAACGACGTGAGTTTCGTCCGAAGCGAATAGTCGATGGCCGCCTCGTTGCGGGTGTTTTCAATGCCCGCCCCAATCGAGAATTTTTGCAGCACCTGCTCAATCGTTTTGCGATCCGGGACGGGGTCATTCTCCCGCCGTCGGTAGCCGTAAAAATAGAACTGGTCGCGGTCGTAGCCGAGATTGCCGCTGAGTTTGAAACTTGTGCCGAGGTACTTGCCATTCACATGAAACTGTTGCTGACTGGTGGCCGAGTTTTTGGCATCGACCGGGCCGCTACCTGTTGAATTATGTTTGGCGCGAATAGTCAATCCGTAGGGCAAATCGGAGCGGGAATTCAGCATTCCTTCCGCGTAGATGCGCCCGTAATTCCCAATACCCGCCCGAACGTTGTTGCTTCCAACGGCTTCGTTCGTGGTTTCGGGCGGCAAAGCGGAGACCGTCGGCGTAAATTTCGGGTTACCCACGGTGAGCTTCCGGTCGGGAAACTGGTACGTAAGTTTCTTGTCTTCTTTGCTGGAAGGGAGTGCCGGAATTTTCTCAAAATTGCGATTCTGCTGCGGTAACTCGATTTTTCGGTCTTTCAACACCGTAATCTCCGCGTCTTCGACCTGGCCCTCCCCGGCACCGGGAGTTACCCGACCACCGCCCGGACGTTGAGCGACCACGACCGCAGAAACAAATAAAAACGCAACGAACAAGCAGGATTGACGCATGAATAAGTTGAATGCTGAGTAATGAAAGTTAACCGATCAATTGCTTTCCAACGTTGACAACTTACGCCGGGCTTCTTCCACCACCGCCTTGTCTTCGGCGTTTTCAATGATGGAATTCAAGGTGGCTTTAGCGTTGAAACTGTCGTTTTGCCCCACGTACACGTCGGCCAGCAACAGGTAGCCCTGATCGCGCCATTTACCCTGATCGGGAAACTGATTGTTGAGTTCGTCGATTTTTGTGTAGGCATCCTTGAAATTCTTCTCGTTGTACAACGTCTTTGCCACCAAGTACTTGGCCTCGGCACCGTTCGCATCTTTGGCTAAATTGGCGGCTTTTTCCAGTTCCTCAATGGCGCGTTTACCGTTGCCCTGGCCGAGTAGATTTTTCCCGATAAAAAGCTGGGCACGGTTTTTAGCGCCGAAAACCACATCGCCACCGTTCAGAATTTCACGGGCGTAAACGAGCGATGAATCGTATTTCTGGATTTGGTAAAAAGCATCCATCAAGCCTGACCACGCCGACACCACGTCTTTGTTATTGCTTGCCGTCGACAAGAGCGTCTGGTAGTTTCGGATGGCGCGTGGGTAATTCTTCTGACTGGCCTCAATCTCGGCGGCCCGGAACGCGGCCCGGCTCACGAAAGCCGTTTTGTTGTCGGCCACCACCTGATAATAATACCGCAGTGCATTACTCGGGTCATTGGTGCGGAAGTACGAATCGGCCAGGTAGTATTTCGCCTCAAAATTCAACGAGCTGCCCGGATACGATTTCATGAAGGCCAGTAAAGCCGTGACCGACTGACCGTATTTTTCGTTGAAATACAGGTTTTTAGCCGTCTCGAACTCAATCTTTTCCAGAGAGCCTTCACCCGGATTTTGCTGCTTGTACTTCTCCAGTTCAGTGGCAAATTCTTCGGGCCGACCCACCGTGTTGAGCACGTCCTGCAAGCCAAGCAAGGCGGGTTCCGCGCTTTTCGTGTTTGAATATTTGCTCAAAATAACCCGGTAATCGCTGATTGCCTCGTCGTACTGCTTCAGATTGGTGTACGCGATGGCCCGGCGCAAAAACGCGGCGGGAACCAGTTGGCTTTTCGCTTTTTCCTGAATCAACCGACTGAATTGCCGCATAGCCACCTGGTAGTTGGCTTCGTTAAAATCGACCATGCCGAGTTGATAGAGGGCGTCATCGGCGTACCGCGACGTCGGATACTGCGTCAGAACCTGGTTAAACGCGGTTTTAGCCTCCGCGTCGCGATCCAGGTATTCAAGGATAACGCCTTTTTGATACGTCGCGTAATCCTTGTCCGTGCGGCCCTGGGCAATCACCTGATTGTATGTTTTCAGGGCCTCATCGTAGTTTTTGGCCGCAAAATACGTATCCGCCAGGCGCAACATCGCATCTTCAAAATTTCCTTTGTTGGGTGCCGATTTGGCTTGCTGGGCGTAGGCTCTGAATTGGGCGTTGGCCTTGTCGTACTCGCGGGTGTTGTAGTAGGCGTAGCCCAGCGCGTAACGACTTTTCAATTGCAAATCGGAGACACTGGCGGACCGATCCGGGCTGTTCAACACCTGATTGTACAAGGGAATGGCGTCGTCAAACTTTCGTTCTGCCGAGTGAGCTTCGGCTTTCCAGAAGGTCGCCGCCAGTTTCAAACCCGGATCGACCGAGTATTGCATCGAGCGGTCGAAATAAGCGATGGCCGAGGTGTAACGCTCGCCGTTGTAATCGCTGGTGGCCTGTTTGAACGCCGTTTTCTGATATTTCCCCCGGATGGATGGATTTTGTTGCAGTTGAGTTTCGTAGTATTTCAAAGCACCCAGGTAATCATTGGTCACATCGAAAGCGTCGCCCAAGAGTTCCTCTGCATCGGCCTTGTACCGGCTTTTGGCGTAGGCTTGCTGGAATTCCTTTAGTTCGCGGATGGCCTCGGCACCGTTGCCCAAATCAAGCTGGACTTTGGCGTGGTTGAACGCCGCGTCTTCTTTCACGGCCGCATTAAAATTAAGCTTGCGGGCCTGGTCGAGCGCCGACAGCGCAAAGGGCAGGTTTTCGGCGTTCAGGTACGCAATGCCTAAATAATACGCGGCGTACTGGCTGAGCGTATCCTTACCCGAAGCCAGAGGTTTGAGTACGCCAATGGCCGCGTTGGTATCCCCGGCGCGGTACAGCGCGTAGCCATACCGATACGCCGCCGCTGCGGGCATCCGTCCGCCCCGCAGGCTGGTGAATACTTTGTAGTTGGCAACGGCTTTCTCGTACTGCTCCCGCTGAAAATAAACGTCGGCCGTCAACAGGGCCAGCTCGTCCAGTTTCTTGCCCGAGCGGGTGGCTCTCAACAACGGTTCGGCGTAGGCCAGTAATTGATCGTGCTGCCGTTGCCGGTACAGCGCGTGACCGATCCAACCCGGTATCTCGTTTTTGTACTGCGTTGTGTTCTCAACCCGCCGAAAATCAGTCACCGACGACGCGTAATCTCCCTGATTGAAGGCAATGACGGCGGCGTAATAACTGGCCGGAACGCCGGTCGCCGGGTCACTTTGTTGTTTAATTCCGCTAAACGCCCGCAATGCCTTGTCCCACTGCTGTAAATTATAATACGCCATGCCCAGTTTAAACCGGGCTTCGGCCTGATTGCCGTACCCGGCCGAACCCGCCGCCTTTTCCAAATAGGGCAAAGCCCGGTCGTACTGCTGTTGATTATAAAAATAGAGTCCTAAATCGGCGTACAATTGACCGGCTTTGGGGTGTTCGGCGTGGTTGATAGCAAACCGATCAGCCTGTAATTCAGCTTCGGGATACCCGAGGTACAGCGCGGTCATCGCCACGTAATATTCAGCGGTCACGGCGTCGAAATCGTCGGTCGCCAACAAATCGCGGTGGGTATCGAGATACTGCTGAAATTCCTGACGGGCCGCCGCGTAATTTCGTTGTCCGATAAACTCAAGCCCGGTTCGAAAGTGCGCATCCGCCGGTTCGTAACTCAGGGTATTTTGAGCCATTGCAAAAAACGACAGCAGGAAAAAAATTGGAGTCAGAATGCTTATTCGGCGAATGAAGTTCATGCGCATGGATAATCGGGCAAAAGTGCAGAGGCGTTTCAAGGGTGTCGTGGGTTCCGGGGTAGCTGCCTGTCATCACGCAGCCCGGATTTTGTCAGGTGGGCGTTAATGCGTATTTTCACGACTTTAAACGCAAATATTCAAAAATAAATTATGAAACGACGCGGCTTATGGTGGCTTTTGGCGATAATTGTCCTTCTTTCCCTAACCCTTGATGTTGCCCGCGCCCAGCACCCGATGAGTTCCCCCGCGATTTCTTACGTGCTTTCAATGCCTCAGCCACAGACTCATTTTTTTGAGGTTGAACTGCGGTTGAGCAACTTAAACGAGGCAACTCTAAAGAAGCAAGGTTTTTTTGACGTTAAAATGCCGGTCTGGACGCCCGGCTCTTACCTCGTCCGCGAGTACGCCAAAAACATGGAGGGTTTCGTGGCCCGGAGTGGGGCCGTAATGCTGAATTCACAGAAAATTTCTAAAAATACCTGGCGAATTCAGTACACGGGTCAGCCGGAAGTGCGCGTATTTTACAAAGTTTACGCCTACGAACTGACCGTGCGGACGAGCTTCCTCGACGCCGAACACGGGTACGTGAACGGTGCCAGTATGTTTGTGTACGTGCCGCAATTCAAGGACGCCCCGGCGACACTGACGGTTCGGCCCTTCACCGGTTGGAACGTGGTTTCCACGGCCCTGGTTAAGGCCGTCGGCGCCGATTTTACCTACCCGATTTCCAACTACGATGTTCTGGTTGATTCGCCCCTTGAAATTGGTACCCACCGGGTGCTGCGTTTCGAAGCCTCGGGGGTGCCGCACGAAGTGGCCCAGTTTGGCGAAACGAAGTACGACGAAAAACGGCTGCTGACCGATTATAAACGCGTCACCGAAACCGCCGCAAGTATCATCGGCGAACATCCCTGCAAAAACTACACGTTCATCGTGCATCACCTGCCCGTTGGGGGCGGTGGATTGGAACATCAGAATTCGACCTCCTTACAAACGAGCCGGACCGCCTACGCCACCGAAGCGGGCTACATCGGTTTTATGGGCCTGGTTGCCCACGAGTATTTTCACCTCTGGAACGTCAAACGCATTCGTCCGAAAGCCCTGGGGCCTTTTGATTACGACAACGAAAATTATACGCACCTGCTCTGGGTGGCCGAAGGCATCACGAGTATGTACGACAATTACATTCTGCGCCGTTCGGGGTTGACGACGCCCGAAAAGTACCTGGAGGACGTGGCCGGGGATATCAACGGCACCGAAAATGCGCCGGGTGGTCGGGTTCAATCCCTGACCGAATCGAGTTGGGATGCCTGGATTAAATACTACCGACCGAATGAAAACAGTCCGAACAGCACGATTTCGTACTACACCAAAGGGGCGGTCATTGCGACGCTGCTCAATCTGGAAATCATGCACAGTACGAATGGCGATAAAAGTTTCGACGACGTGATGCGTTTACTTTGGAACGAGTACTACAAAAAACAGGGACTCGGGTTTACGGACGATGAAATGCAAAAAGCCGTGGAAACAATCGCCGGTCATTCCCTCGACGATTTCTTTCGCAGCTACATTTGGGGTACCGACGCCATCGACTACAACCGGTACTTTGGTTACGTAGGCTGCCGGTTGATGGACTACAACGCCCGGAATACCGAACCGTTTCTCGGCGTAAATACCTCCGGCGCAACGGGTAAACTGACCGTCAGTGGTGTAGTTCGGGATTCGCCCGCCTGGAAGGATGGTCTCAGCGCGGGCGACGAGATTATTTCGGTGGATGGCGTTCGGGTTTCCGACGATGTCAATAAACTGTTGCTGGCCAAAAAGCCCGGTGATGTTGTTACCGTGCAGGTGAGCCGGGCTGGACTGATGAAAACATTGCCGGTGACTTTAACCAATAATCCCAAAAAAACCTTTAAAATTGAACGGGTCCCGAATGCGACCGCTACGCAGGAAATGTTGTACAAAAAATGGTTATATCTTGTAAATCAATGAAGTATGAGTCTGAACACGAATGACAACAAACTAATTAAAATCGGCATTTTTTACGACGGCGGCTATTTTGCCCGAGTCAGCCACTACTACCGCCACTACGATCAGCGCCGCTCGCGCATCAGCATCAAAGGCTTGCATGAATTCATTCGGGAAAAAGTGCATGAATTGGAGGACGTGGATAAAAATTACTGCCAGATTGTCGATGCGCATTACTTCAGGGGCCGGTTTAGTGCCTACGAAGCGGCCAAACGCTCCAATCAATTATTTAATGAACGTCTTTTTGATGATGTGCTCATGTACGGCAACATCGTCACTCACTACCTGCCCATGATGCAGGACCGGACGGGACGCCGCGAGATGACCGAGAAGGGAATCGACGTTTGGTTTGCCCTCGAAGCCTACGAATTAGCCATTCTCAAGCGGTTTAACGTCGTCGTTCTGATTACCGGTGATGGCGATCACCTCCCCTTGATTCGCAAGCTAAACACCCTCGGTACCCGCGTCATGCTGTTGTACTGGGATATCGAGTTTCCTGCCGACAGTGCCGAGCGCTCCATTCGTACCAGCCAGACCCTGATCAACGAAGCCACCCACGAAATCAATATGGTGAGTGTGCTCAACAACCGCAAGCTGACCCCGATTGTCGAGGGGATCTTTCTCGAATCGGAGGATACCCTCAACAACACCGGCCAGGAGGAGGAAGAGGCTCGCCCACCCCGCCCCAGCAATGGTCACGTACCCACCCGGCCCGAAACCCCTACCCCAACGGCGAGTCTGAGTTCGGCAATTCCGTACACCAATACGCCGGGTACGGCAATTCCGGGCAAAAAATACAAGGGTAAGGTCATTCACATCGACCATCAGCGGGGGATTGGCAATCTGAATGGCCAGGATACGGATTACGCCAATCTGATATTTTTCCGCAATTTCCGGGAGCCAGAAGGTTTCGACGAATTACAAAAGTACGACACCGTCGAATTTGAGGTTAGCCGGAATTTAAAGGGCGAATTGGCCGTCAACGTTCGCCTGATTGAAGAGGAATACCAGGAGGAAGAAACCGTGCAGGAAGAGAATCAATAAAAAACGGGGGGCTGAACTATTCAGCCCCCCGTTTTTGTGTTCGAGTAAAATCATAAAGAACCCATTTTCCTAAAACCCCCTACAACTTAACCAGCACCCGGCTGTACGTACGACCCGCTGTGGTTTCGGCCCGGATGAGGTACGTGCCGCCCGGCAAGCGACCGATGTACAGCCGAGGCTGCTCCGTTTCCACCACCACCCGGCCCTGCACGTCGAGGCTCGGCCCGCCGCAGCCGCCCGCCCCCGGGCGCAACTCCACGTACTCGCTGGCTGGGTTGGGCACCAGGCGCAGGCCACCCGGCGTATTTTCTTCGGTCATCACCGCATCGGCCGACCACCGA
>JAJAZB010000489.1 GCA_026785975.1 Cytophagaceae bacterium
CCCCTGAGTGCCGTCGAGCAGAGCTGGTTTGAAATCTGCGAGTTAATCATCGCCGGGGCCTGCAAACCTTCGTCGACGTGGGGTAAGCTCTCTTCGAAATTCGCCGATTCCGGCTGTACCGAACCGATTTCCCGACGTTTGAACTGTACTGCAAAGACCGTTGGCAACTCAAACGCCAACGCGCTTACGAACTCATGGAAGCCGCCGAAGTGGTGCGGCAGTTGGCCGAAATTTCGGACAAACCCCTACCCCTCAAGGAATCCCACGCGGCTACGCTCATGAAACTGCCCGTGGCGCAACGGCAGGAAGTGTGGGCCGACATCGTGACCGATTGCCAGCGGCGCAACCAGCCCATCACGGCGCGGGTGATTCAGGAAAAAATTCAGGAATTACGCCTCGATCGTCCCGCTCCGGCGGCTTTTGATAATGAACCCGCGACACGCGAGGTGTTGCTAAGCCGGGTGCGGGAAGCCTTTCGCAATGCCAATTCCCGCGAGGTGATGGTGCAGGTGAGTGGTAATTGGCTGATTCGTAATGGATTGGCGGAGATCTGGAAGCGCCTCCGCAATATGGATAAGCGAATGATTATTACCGAAAAATACAAAGACTACATTACCCTCGACCAGGCCGAGCAGTTGGGTTTGGTGCAGCGAATGTAGGGCAGACTTGCACCAAAAAAGCACTTAACCCCTCATTGCAATGACGGGTTTGTGCTTTTTTCACGTCATTAAATTAAGACTGAACCTTCTTCTTCTTCTTGCCCGGAAGCATTTTTTTGGCATCTTCCACGCTGGGAAGTTTCGACTTCCAATCACTCATGGCGCTCTCGATTCCACCTTTGAAAAAAGGAAAAACCGGATCGCCTTGTCCGATTTGCAGGGCTTTCTGGGCCAGCGGCACGGCATCGGCAAATTTGCCGAGTTTGGCTAAAATCTGCGCTTTCGTCCACACGTTGCGGAAGGTTTCCTTCAACTGAATGGATTTATCGGCCCAGGTCAGGGCCTGATCAAGGTTTTTGCCCTTGCTCAGGTTGTAATCGGCGGCGTTGCGCAGTACGTTGGTGTCTTCGGGCTTGGCGGCAACGGCCTCCATCACGTTTTTCTCCACCATGCCCGACGTGTTGACCATCAACTGAATGGGCACCTGGGCAACGTCCCAACCAAAGTTGAGCGTAGCCGTGCTGTCGCTCAGGTTGGTGAACCAAAACAGAAACGCGTCGAGTTTAGGCGCATTCAGATTCGGTTTTACCTTCACGCGAAGCGCATCTTCGGTCTGCTTGTAGGTCGCTTCGGAAGCACCGGCGGTTTTGTTAAAAATAATCGTCCATTCGTTGGCACTGGGCAGGCTGAATACGGAATATTTGCCCGCCGGGAGTGCCTGGCCTTCGACTATCGCATCGGTCGAGAATTCGATGATTGTCGCGGCGTTTGCGCCCATTCGCCAGAGTTGATCGTATTTGCGTACACTGGTACTGTCGGGGCCAAAAGCGGTACGGCCCCGGAGCATGGGGCGCGAGTACGTCACGGTGATGTCGGTGACACCAACGGTTTGTTTGACGAGCGCGGCCGGGCTGGGTTGGGCCATGCGTTGGGCCAGGGTGGGTAAGGCGAATGTGCTCACGAAAAGCACGGTCAAAGCGGTTTTGAACATAAGTTATAAATTTGTGGACCGTTAAATTTACCAAAAGTACGTATTTACCCGTAAGTATTGGGGAAACCGCCCCGCTTCTCTCCGCCCATGCACCGCAAGCCGCTACTCGATCTGCTCTACAATTACGAGGCGTTTGATGATATCGAAACCGAGTACCACGGGCGCATTATTCGCTTCGTCAGCGAGCATCCTGATTGTTTTGAACGTACCCTGGCCGTTGGCCACGTGACGGGTTCAGCCTGGATCGTTGATCCGGCCCGGCAGCAAACGGTGTTGCTGCACCACCTCAAACTCGACCGCTGGTTTCAACCGGGTGGCCACTGCGACGGGGATTCCGACGTACAGCGGGTAGCGTTCCGGGAAGCGAATGAGGAAACGAATCTGGTAGTAAAACCCATAGATCGGAACATTTTCGACCTCGACATTCACCGGATTCCGGGCAATTCCCGCGAGGCGGCCCACCTGCACTACGACGTGCGGTTTCTGTTGGAGGCTGACCCCTCGCAGCCGCTAATGCCCAATTCGGAATCAAAGGCGCTGGCCTGGGTCCCTCTGGAGAAAGTTGTGCTTTACAACCCGGACGCGTCGCTGATGCGGATGGTGGCGAAGAGCCTGCTTATTTCGAGGGAATGATTGTGAGACTTTCAAAATGCTCAAACGCATCAGGGGCGGGTAATTTTAATCCACGACCTCAATCGAAAACTTGACGGTGTTAAACGGTACCTCCTGATCCACAACGGGTTGTTTGGCCAGAACGTCCAGCACGTCAAAGCCCTTGGTTACTTCGCCAAAAACCGTGTACTGACCGTCGTAGAGCATTTCACCGCCTTGTTTCAGGTACACGTTGCGCAACGAATCCGGGTACTTTTTGAGTTCATCGGCGTCGTAGTACCGGCCTTTAGTGATGATAAAAAACTCGGTGGCGGAGGATTCCCGCCCCGGATTTTTCTCGGAGTAGCGGGCCATCGCCAGGGCACCTTTTTTGTGAATCAAATGGGGCCGAAATTCCGCCGGGATGGTGAATCCGAGTTGGTCGCCGTTCTTGCCGCCGCCCTGCACGGCCACGCCCTGCACGATGCGGTAAAAGCCTCGATCATCGTAGTACCCCGCCTTGACCAGCCGTAGAAAATTGGCCCGATGCAGCGGTGTTTCGTCGTAGAGCCGCACGAAAATATCGCCCTTGCCCGTGTGGATTTTCAGGGTTTGTTCCCGGTTTTTCTGCCCGAATTCCGTTAGAGTCTCCCGGACTTTGCTGGTTTCGATGTCGTAGTTGTGGCACGCGGCCAGCAGGATCAATCCGATGAAGAGTAGGAATCGTTTCATTGAAAATTGAAAATTGAGAGTTGAAAATTGCCGGGCCTATTCACTTTCAATTTTCAACTCTCAATTTTCAACTCTATTTCTGTAAACCGAAATGAATCCCCGTCAAACAAACCCTGATCACTCAGTTTTAGGTGCGGAATCACGAGCAGGGCCATGAACGAGAGCGTCATAAATGGCGAACCCAGCGTACTGCCGAGGTTTTTGGCAAACTGGTCGAGGCGGGCGTAATGCCGGGCCACTTCGTAGCCATCGGCGTTGCTCATCAGCCCGGCGATGGGTAGCGGCAACACGTCCCGACGCCCTTCATCAACGACACAAACTCCGCCCTTTTCCCGGATAATCAAATTGATGGCCTCGCAAAGGCTCTCGTCGTCGGCACCCACGGCGATGACGTTGTGCGAATCGTGCGCGACCGAGGAAGCGATGGCACCGCGTTTCAGCCCGAAGTTTCGGATGAAGGCCACGGCGGGCGGCGCATCCGCGTACCGATTGACGACGGCCAGCTTGAGTACGTCGTTTTCAGGGTCGGCGATGACGAATCCTTCGGCGTCGGGTTTGGCAGGAAGCATGAGCGCGTTGGTGATGAGTTGCCCGTCGAGCGCTTCGATGACGCGGAGGTTCACGGGTTGGTTGGAGGTAGATTTCACGGCAAAGTCCGCTACTTTTTTCTCCGAACAAGCAAACCGATTGACCAACGCACCGGGCCGGTGGGGGAGGAGACAACGGCCCCGCTCGGCCACCAACTCTCCGGCCAGATAGGTTTGCAGGACGTTGAAAGTCTTCAAGTCATCGACGATGATAAAATCGGCCGGATCGCCCACGCGGAGTAGGCCCACGGGCAAATTGTAGTGCCGAACCGGGTTGAGGCAGGCCATTTGCAAAATCTCGAAAAGATGATCGGGAAAACGCGCCAACGCCCGTTGCACCAATTGATTGATGTGCCCCTCGGCGAGGCTGTCGGGGTGCTTGTCGTCGGAACAAAACATCAGGTTTTCAAAATGCTCGGGGAGCAGGCCGATGAGGGCTTCAAAATTCCGGGCTGCCGAGCCTTCCCGAATTAGGATTTTCATGCCCGCCGCCAATTTATCGAGTGCTTCTTCTGCCGTAAAACATTCGTGATCCGTCTGGATGCCTGCGGCGGCATAACGCCGGACGTCATCCCCGCGCAGACCGGGCGCGTGCCCATCAACGGGTTTGCCCAGACGCCGGGCTACGGCAATTTTCGCCAGCATATCCGGGTCGCCGTGGAGCACACCGGGGAAATTCATAACCTCGGCCAGGTACCCGATTTCGGGGTAGTTCTGGAGCAAAAACTCTACGTCATCGGGCGTAACGACGGCTCCGGCGGTTTCAAAATTGGTAGCGGGTACGCAGGGCGGTGCGCCGAAACAGAAATTGAACGGGCTGCGCCGGGCACTTTCCACCATGTATTCCACCCCACTGACACCCAGAACGTTGGCGATTTCGTGCGGATCGGATACCGTGGCTACCGTGCCGTGGACCATCGCCAGCCGCGCAAACTCGGCGGGCGGCAACATCGAGCTTTCGACGTGGACGTGGGCATCGACAAAGCCGGGGAGCAGGTAGTGCATGGTGCTTCGTGCCGAGGACGGAATTTCTGTAATCCCGGTGATTTTGCCGTTCTCGACGGTGATTTCGGCGGGGTAGAGGCGGCGTTGGTGGAGATCGACGAGGGTACCGGTGAGTTGCATGGCATGGAAATTTATTTTTGCGGGCGGGCGTTTTGGGCTGGGCTGTGTACTTTCGCAAAGTAAACGGGAACCTCCGGCCAATGACACGCTTGCCGGAGGTTTTTTGCGGAATCTCATGTCGAAAATCATCATTGCCATCGATGGCTACTCCAGTTGCGGCAAGAGTACCACGGCCAAAGGCGTGGCCGCGCAGTTGGGCTATGCCTACATCGACACGGGGGCGATGTACCGGGCCGTGAGTTTGTACTTTCACCACCATTTTGTCACGCTGACCAATCCGAAGGAAGTACACAAAGCGCTGTCCGAAGTTCATATTTCGTTTCAGTACAACCGGATGCTGAACAAAAGCGAAACCTACCTGAACGGGCTGTGTGTGGAGGATGAAATCCGGAAAATGTACATTTCGGATAGGGTCAGCGAGGTGAGCGCGATTGTGGAGGTGCGGCGGGCGATGGTGGCGCAACAGCAGCGCATGGGCCGCCACCGGGGCCTGGTCATGGACGGACGCGACATTGGAACGATGGTGTTTGCCGACGCGGAATTAAAGATTTTCATGACCGCCGACCCGATTATTCGCGCCCAGCGCCGCCAGCAGGAATTACTCGAAAAAGGCGAACTGATTGACCTGGAAACCGTACTGGCAAACCTGCAGAAGCGGGACCACATCGATACAACCCGGTCGGAAGGACCGCTCCGGCAGGCCGACGATGCGGTTTTGCTCGACAACTCGCACATGACGGTGGAAGAACAGGTTGAACTGGTCACGAACCTGGCCGATCAGCGGATTAGCCAGGTGGTGCGCAATGGACGTTGATTTCCTCATTCTGGGGCAGGGACTGGCCGGTTCGCTGCTGGCTGACGCGCTGTTGCAACGCGGGCAACGGGTACGGATTGTGGCCGATGCCCGGCCTTCATCCTCGGCGGTGGCGGCGGGATTGTTTAATCCGGTGACGGGGCGGCGGCCCAAAAAGACCTGGCTGGCCGATGAGCTTTTCCCGTTTCTTCACGACTACTATCCCGCGCTTGAACAGCGGCTTGGTACCCATTTTTTTCATCCCGCTCCGCTGTACCGGCCTTTTGGTTCGATTGAAGAACAAAACGCCGGACTGGCCCTGACCGAAGCTCCGGACTTACACGAATTTCTGCGCGTTTCGACCGACGACGCGGCGTACGCGCCCTCCGTGCGCAACGAATTGGGCGGGTTGATGGCGCAGCAGGCGGGTTGGGTCGACGTGCCCGCGATGCTGTTGTCGTTTCGGCGGCAGTTTTTGGCCCTGGATATTTTGCAGGAAATTCCGTTTGATTTCAACGAATTAAAAATCAGCGAAAATAGAGTAGCGTGGCGCAGCCATCGGGCCGCCAAACTCGTATGCTGTGAAGGCGTGTACGCCACCGGGAATCCGTATTTCCGCTGGTTGCCCTTCGCCCCGGCCAAAGGCGAAACCATCACGGTACGGCTTGGCGGCGAATCCGTGGCGGGCGCAGTGCCGCCGGGAATCGTCAATCGGGGCGTGTGGCTCATTCCCCGTCCCGACGGGTTGTGCCGGGTCGGGGCCACGTATTCCTGGGATCCGTTGGACTGGGAAGCGTCGGAAACGGGAAGGACTTTTTTAGTTGAAAAACTAAATACCTGGCTTAAAAGCCCTTACGAACTGGTTGAGCAGCAGGCGGGCGTTCGTCCGGCGGTGCAGGGACGGCGGCCCCTGATCGGGCTGCATCCCGAATTTGCGTGTTTGGGAATATTTAACGGATTGGGTAGTAAAGGCGTATCGCTGGCACCACTTTTTGCGCAACAGTTTGCCGAGTTTCTCGTTCATGGGAAAGAACTCGATTCGGCGGTGAATATCAGTCGGTTCTTTTCGTTATATTCCGGTGTTGATTAATGACTTTTTCTGGTTTTCAGAATGACAACTTTTACGCGATTGATCGGTCTTGCCCTCGTTTTGGGCGCTACGGGAGTGGCTCGTGGGCAGCAATATATGCCTACCCTCGAAGAATTCGGCAAAAACCGCGTTCAATACAAACGCTTCGACTGGAAGGTTCTGACGACCACCAACTTTGAAGTTTACTTCTACGCCGACGCCCAAACCGCCGCTACCCTGGCGGCTCAATACGCCGAAGCCGACTTCGACCGCACCACGGGAGTGCTCGGCTACACGCCGTACAGCCGCACTAAGATTTTCCTTTACAACTCGGTTTCTGATCTCAACCAAAGCAACATTGGCATCACGCTGAGTAGCGAACGCGACAACCAGGAAGAGGGTTTGTCGAAGTCGCGGATTGAAATTGCGTTCCCCGGCAATCAGGTTGAATTCCGTCGGCAGTTGGTTCGCGAAATCGCGTCGGTATTCATTTACGATATGCTCTACGGCGGCAGCCTCAAAGACGCCCTTCAAAGTTCACTGTTGCTCACGCTGCCCGACTGGTTTATGTCGGGCATTACGGCCTACATCGCCGAGGGCTGGAGTGCCAACCTCGACAGCTACGTCCGCGATGCCGCCTGGACTAAGCGCCTGCGCAAGCCCTCCTCGCTGTCGGGACCCGAGGCGCAGTTGGTAGGGCATTCGATCTGGAACTACATCGCCGAACGCTACGGGCGCGACAACATTTCGAACATCCTCAACCTGACGCGCATCATCCGCAACGAGCAAACCAGCATTGCCAGTACGCTGGGTGTGCCTTACACCCGATTCCTGAATGAGTGGCGCGATTATTACGCCAACATGGCCAACACCGTGGCCGAGGGGTACCAACCTTTACCCGCGACGTCGCGCCTGAAGAGTTTTCCGCTCTTTCGCGAAACGGGCGTAAACCGCGTCAAGCTCAGCCCCGATCAAAAATACGTGGCCTACGCGATGAGCGAAAAAGGCCGTTTCAGCGTGGCGGTGGTCGACGTACAAACCGGCAAGCGGACCGAACTCATCAGCCGGGGGCACAAGGTGCTCAACCGGCATAACTTCCAAAATCCGTTGGTGGCCTGGGTTCGGGGCAATGCCCCCGCCCTGGTGTTTGAAGAACGCGGTAAACTCTGGCTGTACGTTTATAACGGCATGGGCGAGCGGGGCCAGGGCCGGGTGCGCGTTAAACGCGCGCTGAATACCTTCAACCAAATCGACGATTTCGATATATCGGACGATGGCTCGGTGGCCGTGTTGAGCGCCGACCGCAAGGGGCAAAATGATCTGTTTTTGTACAACGTCAACCGGAGTGTGGTCCAGCAACTAACCAATGATTTGTACGACGACCTGACGCCAAATTTTGTGGGGCGTTCCAGCAGTCAGGTTGTTTTTGTGTCGAACCGCCTGCGCGACACGCTCAACGCCGACCGGGGTACCTACAAAACCATTCGGGATCACCTCTCGCTGTTTGTTCACGAAGGTAGTCCCCGGGCGGTGGCCGTTACCCGGCTGGCCGATTCGCTGGGCCGGATTAGCCAACCCATTGCCGCCGACCTGGGAACGGTGTATTTCCTGAGCGAAGCCCAGGGCGTTCGGAATGTGTACCGGTACGATACCCTGAGCAAATCCGCCCAACCCGTCACCAATTTCCGGAGCGATTTGCTCACCTACGATTTGAACCCCACGACCGGGGGCCTGACTTACGTGGCCAACGAAGCGGGCGAAGTACACGTTGGGTATATTCCCCGGCTCGATTTAAGCCGTGAAAGTGCCGTGTCGTACACGCCACGGGTGGCGTTGATGGAGGGACGGGCCTTGCCGCAAGCGAAAGAAAAAGAGTCGGCGGTAAAATTAGATGCCCCGGTCGGCCAGCCAGTCGAACAGAAAACGAACGGAATCGTGTTGCGCCCCGGCGAGGTGGATACCGACAATTATAAATTTGACATCGAAGCGTTTAAAGTAACCGAACGGCGCAACGAGCGACCCAATAAAACGACGAGTAGTCTGACGACAAAAACCCTGCGCCGCGATAATATCCGCATCAAAGGGCCGGTCGATTACAACGATCGCTTTGTCATCAACAGCAACGAGGGGTCGTTCCTGGTCGATCCGATTCGGAATTTCGGTTACCGCCACGTGTTGACGATGAACGACCTGCTCGAAAACAACCTCGTCAAAGCCGGAATTTTCATCACGCCCAACTTCCGCAACAGCGATATTTTTGCCGAATACCACTACCTGCCCCAACGACTCGATTACAGCGTACGCTTCGACCGGCGAACCATTTTGCTGGAACGGTTCAATGAAGACTTGCAGAAATATCGCTACAACAAAATCACGGCGACGGTCGCGTATCCCATTAACGAAGCCATGCGGGTGAGCCTGTCGCCATTCTACGCCATCACGCGGCTGGTTCAGACGGGACCGAACACCGTACCCAACAGCGATAAAACCTCCGATTACGCCGGAGCACGGGCCGAGTTCGTTTTCGACAACACCACAACCAATGGCATGAATATGCTCGAAGGCACCCGGCTGAAAGTCAAATATCAGCACTACACCGGGTTGCGCTCGTCGCAGGAAAGTTTCGACCGCTTCAACGTGGACGCCCGCAATTACACCAAGATTCACCGGGACCTGATCCTGGCCACCCGGATTTCTTACGGACGTTCCGGGGGCAACTCCCCCAAATTTGACCTGCTCGGGGGCATGGACAATTGGCTGTTTTTCAACCGCGAACCCCGCAGTGCCGAGAATCCGCTCAACACGAGCGATATCGAAGACAACCGTGACCTTTTCTTCACCGACTTCGTGACACCGATGCGGGGTTTTAATTACAACAAACTGGCGGGCACCAGTCACCTGGTCTTCAACGCTGAGCTACGGTTGCCCCTGGTGCGGTATCTCTACCGGGGCCCGATCACGTCCAACTTCCTGCGTAACTTCCAGTTGGTGGGTTTTACCGACGTGGGTACGGCCTGGAAAGGAAACCAGGGTCCGTTTAGCCGGCAAAACAGTTTGAATACTGAATCGGTGGGCGGCAACGGCAACGCGTTTACGGCGACAGTGACCAACTTCAAAAATCCCTACCTGATCGGGTACGGGGCCGGTGTGCGAACGATATTTCTGGGGTACTACACGAAGTTCGACATAGCCTGGGGTATGGAAGATCGCACCGTGGCGGCCCCCATCCTGTACCTCACGCTGGGGTACGACTTTTAACCATCCAAAACCAATCTTAAGCCAAAGCCCCCCGAGCACTTGGGGGGCTTTGGCGTTTACAGCCCCGAGTACTCGGGGCTGTCGGGTTAGGACTTTCGCTTAGCCTCACCCC
>JAJAZB010000490.1 GCA_026785975.1 Cytophagaceae bacterium
CCGGGGGTGAGGCTAAGCGAAAGTCCTATAAAAAGTACGCGGCGTACCCGGTCGTATGATTTTTGTAGCGTCATGCCCCGGCGCGTCGATTGTCTGCGCGGCTATTCGTTAAAATCGTTTTAAAACATTCATCAAAAATCCGAAAAAGACTTGGGCGAAATTGGTATATTTTTGCTAAAAACCGCACGTCTCCTATCCGTTGATGGTCTAAGCAGGCGTCTGGACTCAACGGAGGAGCAAGTTTGCGGTATTTAGCCGGATATTAATTAGCTTTCGCTTTTTCCGTCATCTCCTTGCATGAACATCCGGTGGTTTGGGATTCTTGTAGGAATCCTCCTCTCAGTATCTTCCTTAGCCCAACCGTTCAACCGTCAGGACTCGTTGCGGGGTATCCTCTCCGCGTTGCGTTCCTGTTACGATGTTACGCATTACGATTTGCGCATTCAGGTTGATCCCGCTACCCGGCAAATCGAGGGGAGCAACGTGATTACCTACCGGGCTACCGCTAATTTCCGCCGGATGCAGGTCGATCTTTTTGCCAATCTCGACGTGAGCAGCATCACGCAGAACGGGCGTCCGGTGCGCTACGTTCGCGAGGGAAACGCGCTCTTTTTAACCCTTAACGAAACCCAGCAGGAAGGCCAGACCGGGGCGGTACGCATCGCTTACCGGGGCAGGCCCACCGTGGCGAAAAATCCCCCCTGGGACGGCGGATTTTCCTGGAAAAAAGACAAAAATGGCAAGGATTGGGTCACGGTTTCGTGCGAAGGCATCGGGGCCAGTTTGTGGTGGCCCTGCAAAGATCACCTCAGCGACGAGCCAGACTCGATGCGCATCCGCGTTGCCGCTCCGGCCAAACTGATGGCGGTGGCCAACGGGAATCTGTACGGGACGCAACGCCTGAAAAATGGCTTTACCGAGTCCGATTGGCGGGTGAGTTACTCCATCAACAATTATAACGTCACGCTCAACATTGGCGATTACGTGACGCTGCACGACGTGTACACCGCCGCCGATGGCGACACGATGGCGCTCGATTATTACGTGTTTCGTTACAACGAATCCATCGCCCGGCCACACTTTGCGCAGGTGAAACCCATGCTGCGTTGCTACGAAACCCATTTTGGGAAATACCCCTTCTGGCGCGATGGCTACGCGCTGGTCGAAACTCCGTACTGGGGCATGGAGCACCAGGGGGCGATTGCCTACGGGAACTTCTTCAAAAACAATCCCTTCGGCTTTGATTTTATCATCATTCACGAAAGTGGCCACGAATATTTTGGCAACAGCCTGAGTTGCGCCGATCACGCCGAGATGTGGATTCACGAAGCGTTTACGACGTACATGGAGACGATGTACCTCGAATGCTGGAAAAATTACGCAACCTCGTTGACGTATTTGACGACCCAACGCCTGAGGATCAAAAATGAATACCCAATGCTCGGCCCGATGGGCGTCAACTATTCACACCCCGACACCGATATTTATTTCAAAGGGGCCTGGATGCTTCACACCCTGCGTCACGTGCTGGCCAATGATACCCTTTGGTTTGCGACGCTGAAAGGACTCGCGACCGATTTCAGGCATAAAACGGTAACGACGCCGCAAATCATCGACTACTTTAACCAGAAAACCGGGCAGAATCTAACGCCTTTTTTTAACCAATACCTGTGTTACGCCACCATTCCAGTGCTGGAATACCGAACGAGCGAGGTGGAAAATGGGCTAAAAGTTCGGTACCGCTGGCGGACGCAGGAGCCTGCTTTTGTGATGCCCGTCGAGGTGACGCTCGACAACGGGAAGACGTTCCAACGCCTGAAGGCCACCTCAGATTGGCAAACCACGCAGTTGCCCCGTACCAACGGGCAGCAATTGCGGGTCGCTACGGAGCGGTTTTACGTGGGGGCGAGTCAGGCCGTAGGTCAGTGAAATTGAACGCGGAGGGTTGAGGTGGCACAGCTTTTGAAGTGATACGGGTGTACATTCTCCAATATTCTTCAACAACCCATGGAAAATCACACCCATCACCAGGAAGCGCTGCAAAGCGTGAAAGAGCGAATCAAGGACATCCGCGTGGCGATTATGACTACCGTCTCGACCGATGGCCGTTTGCACAGCCGCCCCATGGCCACCAACGACATGGATTCCGACGGAACACTCTGGTTTTTTACCAACGAATCGTCGGCAAAAGTGGACGAAATCAACCGCAAGCACGTCGTCAGCCTGAGTTACTCCGACCTGGAAGACAACACGTATGTTTGCCTGTCGGGCGAGGCCGAACTGGTCACGGATCGGCAGAAAATGGAAGAACTTTTCAACCCGATGGTGAGAGCCTGGTTCCCAAAAGGCCTCGAAGATCCCGATCTGGCGTTGTTGAAAGTCAGTTCGCAGGAGGCCGAGTACTGGGATAGTTCGTCGAGCAAAATGGTGACGGCTTTCAACGTACTCAAAGCCCTCGTGACCGGCACGGAATACAAGGAAGGTGAACACGGCAAGGTGAAACTTTAGAGGAGAGAGGATAGATTTTAGAGGAGAGAGGATAGCGAATAGTGGATAGATAAATTCAACTCTATTCGCTATCCTCTCTCCTCTAAAAACCTACCTTTGTTGGAAAAACTGCTTTCCTCATGAAATACGGCGTAGTCGTTTTTCCCGGCTCCAATTGCGATGATGATGCCTGCCACGCGTTTGGTACGTTGCTTGGGCAGGAGGTGGTCAAACTTTGGCACAAAGACCACGATTTGCAGGACTGTGATCTGCTGATTTTGCCCGGCGGTTTCAGCTACGGCGATTACCTGCGCTCGGGGGCAATTGCCCGGTTTTCGCCGATCATGAACGAGGTCATCGCCCACGCCGAGCGCGGCGGTTACCTGTTGGGCATTTGCAATGGATTTCAAATTTTGGTGGAGGCCGGGTTGTTGCCGGGGGTACTGTTGCGCAATGAAAACCAGACGTTTATCAGCCGCAACGTGTACCTGAAACCCGAAACGACCCATTCGCTCCTGACGAGCAATCTCGATCCCAACCGTACTTACCAGGTACCGATTGCCCACGCCGAAGGCCGTTACTTTGCCGATGCCGATACGCTTCAACGGTTGAACGACAACGACCAAATTCTCTTTCGCTACTGCGACGCGCAGGGCCGGGTTACGCCCGAAGCTAACCCCAATGGCAGCCTCGAAAACATCGCGGGCATTTGCAATACCACCCGCAACGTGTTTGGCTTGATGCCCCACCCGGAGCGCGCCGCCGACCCACTGCTGGGCAGCACCGACGGGCGCGAAATTCTGGAGAGTTTACTGGCAGTGACGGTTTAAATTTTTCAACAAAAAGACCTCCAGAATACCGAAATCTCTGGAGGTCTTTTGCTTTTTTGGGCCTGTATCCCGCTTTACCGGATTCGGCGGTAAAAAAGCGGGTACCACACCAGGGGGATGGCGACCAGAATGCCATTGAGCAGAATGTCGTCCCAGAAACTGCCTTGGGTGACAAGTCCAGAATACCGCACTGCGAAGACCAGGCCGTATAAACCAACCACGCCAGGCGAATGAGGGATTGGCTCTCATATTCAGGTTATTTGGTGTGTCCACAAATATACCGCACCGGTCACAACGTCGCAATCCGCTCGTTTACTCATGTAACCATTCATCGTAAATCAACGACCTCAACGCCCGGATACTTACTTTTGTCGAAGACGAAAAACGAATCGGCTACGCCTGGATTGGGCGTGAATTTGTCAATTCGGAAGGTTTGGGTTTGGCCGTTTTTGTTGGTTACCTTCCAGGTTTTTACCGACTTGTCTTTTTTATTGACCGTAATCCGCACTTTGGTCACCTGCGTATCTTTCTTGTCGGGTGTCAGTTCAACCACTTCGTAGGTTTGGCCGCCCTCTTTGGTTTCTTCGATGAACCGATACTTGTAGCCTTTTTTGTAGATGGAGTACACGTTGGCCGGGTTGAGGTCGTTGTCGCCCGCTTCGTAGTCCGAAATGTTCACTTCGTTGGTTTCTTTCACGAACGTGGCTACTTGTTTTCCATCGTTGAAAACCTCTTGCCCGGCCAGTTTCAGCCGGAATTTGGTTCCTTTTGTCGTCACGCTGCCTTTGTAACTATCACTGGCGGCCCCTTCGGTGTTGTAGGTAAACGAGGCGCTAAACGAAGGAATGGTTTTGTATTTGGAACTCATGGCGTCGAGGATGGCCCCGGCGCGGGTATCCTGGGCCACCGCCCCGCCGACAGTCAGCAGGAAAGAGACCGCGAGGTTGAAGGCAGTGAATTGTTGAAATTTCATGGAAATGGTTAGTAAATAATTCCCGCAAAAGTAGCGGTTTTCTGTTCCGGTGATGAGTTGAAAAAAACGTGCCCACCGCCGGGATGTCGGCCCCCCGACAAGTCTATGAACGAAAAAAGGGGCAAGCGTTTAAGGAGATAGGGCTGCTTTAAGAAATCTTAACAGCGTCTTCAACCCATGTCGCGCAACAACACATCGAGGGCAGCCTCGTCGTGGACGAGTACTTCGCGGGCTTTGGAACCCTCAAACGGCCCCACGACGCCCGCCGATTCCAACTGGTCGATGAGCCGCCCGGCGCGGTTGTAGCCGAGTTTGAGCCGCCGCTGAATGAGCGAGGTACTGCCTTGCTGGTGCATGACGACCAGTTTGGCGGCTTCCTTAAACATGGGGTCAAGATTGGCCGGGTCAAAATCACTGCGCTCTTCGCCACCCTCGTCGCCCGCGTACTCGGGCAACAGGTAGGCCGAGTCGTAGCCGCGTTGTTCGCCAATAAATTCGCAGACATCCTCCACTTCTTTGGTATCCACAAACGCGCATTGCAACCGGATGAGGTCCGAACCGTTGGACAGCAGCATATCGCCCATGCCCACCAACTGCTCGGCCCCGCCCGTGTCGAGGATGGTGCGCGAGTCGATTTTAGAGGTGACTTTAAAGGATAAACGCGCCGGAAAATTGGCCTTGATAATCCCCGTAATCACGTTGACCGAGGGCCGCTGGGTCGCCACCACGAGGTGAATACCGATGGCGCGCGCCAACTGCGCCAACCGGGCAATGGGCGTTTCGACTTCCTTCCCGGCGGTCATCATCAGGTCGGCCAACTCGTCGATGACCAGCACGATGTAGGGCATGAACCGGTGTCCCCGGTCGGGGTTGAGGCGGCGTTGCACAAACTTGGTGTTGTATTCTTTGATGTTCCGGCAACCGGCGTCTTTGAGCAAATTATAGCGGTTGTCCATCTCGATGCAGAGCGAATTGAGCGTGTTGACCACCTTCTTGGTGTCGGTAATAATCGCTTCTTCGCCATCGGGCAGCTTGGCCAGGAAATGCCGTTCAATTTTGTTGAACAACGTGAGTTCAACCTTCTTGGGATCGACCAGCACGAACTTCAACTGGGCCGGGTGTTTTTTATAAATCAGCGAAGCCAGCATGACGTTCAGGCCCACCGACTTACCCTGCCCTGTGGCCCCGGCCATGAGCAGGTGGGGCATTTTAGCCAGATCGGTCAGAAAAATTTCGTTGGAAATCGTCTTGCCCAGCACGACCGGCAAGTCCGCGTTCGACTTCTGAAACTTCTCGCTGGCAAGCAGCGAGCGGATGCTGACCATCTCGCGGTTTTTGTTGGGAACTTCGATCCCAATCGTCCCCTTGCCGGGAATCGGCGCAATAATGCGAATGCCCAGAGCCGCCAAACTCAGCGCGATATCATCTTCCAGGTTTTTGATTTTGGAAATCTTCACCCCCGCGTTCGGAATAATTTCGTACAGCGTGACCGTCGGGCCGATGGTGGCCATAATCTGGGTAATGCCGATGCCGTAATCGCCCAGGGTCTTGACGATGCGGTCTTTATTGGCCTCCAGTTCGTCCTGCGACACCTGCGACTGCGCCTTGTCGTTGGCGTATTCCCGCAACAAATCGAGGGGTGGGTACTGGTAGTTGGCCAGGTCGAGGGTTGGGTCATACAGGCCGAAATTGCGCAGCAACTCCTCGTTCGCGCCTTCTTCGTCATCGTCCGGGGCGGGTTCCGGGGTGGGTGGAGGGGCGGTTTGCAAAACCAGTTCGGGTACCACCAAAACCGGCCTGGCGGTGGAAGCGGGGGTCACGTCCGGCCCGGCAACGCCGTTTTGGTGGCCGTTGGTACCGTTCCCGTTCAACGATGCTGCCGCCTCGGCGGCCAGGCTACTCAAGCGTGCGTTGGTGAGGACGTCTTCGTCAAGGTCGGTTTCGTCGTCAAGGGATTCTACCGTCGCCATCCGGGATTCCATCCGGGGACGGTTTGTGTTTTTTTCGTCGAAATCAGGCTCGTAGCCAACGTCCTCACCCGCCGGTTGGGGTTCGCGGTCAAAGCGCTCCAGCAGGCCGTCGAGCGAGGTAACTCCGTAGAAATACACCGCAAACAGAAACAGCGCGAAGACGATCAAACCAATGGAAGCCCAGCCGAGCAGGTTGTACAAAAACACGTTGATTTCGTAGCCAATGCCCCCGCAGAGCGCGCTGAAGCTGGTTTCGCTGCCGGTAACCAGCACCACGTAGCCCAACACGGCGCTACCCCAGAATAGATAAAAAAGGGATTGGAGCGTGAGCCGTTGCAAATTGGTCAGTGCGCGGCGGAAGGCCATCTGAAAACCCGTGGCAAACAACACAGGCACCAACAAAAACGCCGCGACCCCAAACCAACGAAAGACGAGCAGGTGGGCAATGAGTGCGCCCGACAGCCCGAGCCAGTTGCGTACTTCGTCGCCCGACTCGCGCAGACGCGTGTGAAAAGCCGAACCCACCACACTCTGGTCGGCCTGTCCGCTGATGAGGTAGGACGTAAACGCCAGCGCCAGACCGATGGCCAGGAGCATCGTCAGAACGCCCGCCGCCAGCCGGGCCTGGGGGCTGCGCAGGGCTGTTCCCCAGTGCCGGAAGGGCAATGAAAGCTGCCGGGGGGGGCGGGGTTCCCGGATTGGCGCTTTCTTGCCGGGTTTATCGGGAATTTGTCGGGATACGTTTTTCACGGGAAAGTGAGGATTACCACGGGCCGAATTTAAGGAAATTCAAGGTACGGACGATGAAAATGTTGAAGGCCAATCGGGCGGCACCCCGGCGCTCGGGAATCAGGATTTTTTTGCCAAAAGTCCCTCACAAATCCGCCGTACCACGCCCGGCCCTTCGTAAATGAAACCCGTGTAGAGTTGCACGAGACTGGCTCCGGCGGCGAGTTTTTCGTAGGCATCTTCGGCTGTTTCGATACCGCCCACGCCAATGACGGGGAAAGCCCGGCCCGATTTTTCGACCAGATAACGAATCACGTGCGTGGATTGGTCTTTGAGTGGTGGCCCCGAAAGTCCGCCCGCACCCGCCGCCTCGACCACAGCAGGGTCAGTTTGTAACCCGGAACGGGCGATGGTGGTATTGGTCGCAATGACGCCCGCCGTGCCCGTCGTCCGCACGATGTCGATGATGTCGTCAAGCTGGGAATCGGTCAGATCGGGAGCAATTTTCAGGAGAATAGGCTTTTGAATGCTGAATTCTGAATTCTGAATTCTGAGTTCGTTTAGCAGCCTGGTGAGCGGTTCTTTTTCCTGTAAATCCCTCAGACCCGGCGTGTTGGGCGAACTGACGTTGACGACGAAATAATCCACAACTGGATACAGTTCGCGGAAACAGGCCACGTAATCGGCGACGGC
>JAJAZB010000491.1 GCA_026785975.1 Cytophagaceae bacterium
ACCCGGTACCCCCAGGCCGCGATGCGCAACGAAATCATGAAATCATCGAGGAGCGTGTCGCGCTCAACCGGTTGGTAGAGTTCGGTGCGGATGGCAAACAACTCGCCCGCCGCGCCCACGACGGTATGCAGTTCGGTATCGAGTTTTTTCAACCACGATTCGTACTTCCAGTAAAGCCCTTCGCCTGCCCCGGCGGCGGCTTCAGTGTCGAGGGCCTCGATGCGCTTCTCGCCCGCGACGGCCCCAACCCGACGATCTTCAAAATGCCGCACCAGGTTCCGCAGTGCCTGCCGGTTGAGCATCGTGTTGGCATCCGTAAAAACCACGATGGGTGTACGGACGTGGGGCATTGCCCGATTAATGGCCTCGATTTTGCCCCGCCGCTCGCGGCCACCGATCACCTCCAGGCGCGGTTCGTGGCGCTGCCAGCCCTTGATCCACTCCGGGGTACCATCGTTGGAGCCTTCCGTGATAAAAAGCAGCCGCAACTGCTCGGGCGGATAATCGAGCGATAGGGAGTTGAGTAATTTGTCTTCCAAACAATCGATTTCATTGTAGGCGGGTACAACCAGCGTCAGCGGTGGCAGGAAATCGGGGTTGTTGGGTACCCTACGCCGGCGACCGATCAGACGTCGCAGGAGTACCAACCCCGTTGCCAACACGCCGTAGCCCAGGTACGTGTAGAAAACGAGGAAGAAGAGCGTCCAGAATAATAGTTCCAGCGTAGTTTTCACGGTGTAGAGTTATGAATCATAGGTTGACTACTTGTTAGTTCCTTTCCCGCTAAACTTCTGATTTTCACCCGCTTGAACTGAATATCGAAGTTGTATTTGATTTGGCGGTACACGTCCCGAATCAGGGCGATGACGGGTTGGCGGCTCTGGGTCCAGGCGCTACGCTGCATGGTACTGGGTTCGGTGGCCGTATTGATTTGACGAAAAAGCCCCTGGTAGTTCTCAAAAAATAACCCTCTCCCCCGCTGCTGAATGAAGGAAATACACATCTTGTATTCCATTTTGTCGCCTTTGATCCCTTCCGCATAGCGTCCAAATCTGTCAAAAAACGTGCTTCGGCGGAGGTGCGGATGATCGCTGTAGCAGTATATTTTCTCGTAAGCCGTAGACCAGGGCGAAAAACGCATTTCCGAAAATCCACCGCCGTAGGGAGTCAGGTGAGGGTAGCGCGTGTAGGCGTAAAACCGGGCGATGTCGATGGTGCGGTCGGCCTGCATGAACGTCAGGGCCTGGGCCAAATTTGGTGCAAACGCCGGTTCGGGTTCAAAATCCTCCTGGATGTACAGGGTGTACGGTGTCCGGACGGCGTCCTGGCCTTTATTTAGATTATGCCCTAATCCTCGGTTCTGCGGGGTGGTGATTAGCCGAAATCCATACTGGCTTTGCAAGTGTTTTAAATGCTCCTGATGCGGTGCCGTGCTTCCATCGTCGGATACGACCGTTTCCACAAAAAAACACTGCTGCCGACGGAAGGTCTCCAGGAGGTGTTCCAGCGACTGGCTCCGGTTGTAGTGCGTGATGAGTAACGTCACGTCCGGGAATTGGTGAAAGTTCTCGTTCATGGTTCATCGGGCATTTTCGTCAGCGAATGAGATTTCGGGCTGCCCAGCCGTCGTTGACCGGACTGGAAACAACGTTAAGCGAAGCGTTGATTTTAGTTCGAGAAAACCAATTTTATACGATGCCCAAAGGTTGAAACCCCCGTAATACTTCTGCAAGGCGTAATAACTGAAGATTACCGCAAACAGAACGTTGCAAAAGCTACCAAAGGCGATTCCGTAAATATTCCCCAGCACCGCAATGCCAATCCAGTTGGCAATCAGATTAAGGACAATCATTAAAAGCACCTTCATGAAGTTCAGATCGGGCTTGTGAATGGCATCCAGCGCCACGGCCATGAAGCGGTCGGCTGGGCTAAGCAGGGCAAACAGCATAAACAACCGGAAAATATTGGCGGCTTCGGTGCCCCGGTAGGCGTTACCACCGATCAGGCCGATTGCCAGATCGGCCGCGCCCATCGTCAGTAAAGCCCCCGGAATGAGCAGCCACGAGATCAGGCCAATGTATTTTTGCAGCAGATAAATGAAGCGATCCTTTTCTCCGCGATTGAAAGCCGCCGATAACAGCGGCATGGCGGTCGCCGTGAAACTTCGCAGGGGAATTTCAACGACCTCCATCAATCGCACCCCGAGCGCATAAACGGCTAATGCCGCCGGGCCAAGCATAAAGTTAATCAGGGCGGTATCGCTGATCCGGAACAAACTCGAACTGATGGCTGTACCCACGTTGTACTTGCCAAAATGAAACAATTCGCGGATACAGGCTGCGCTCCGCCGGGGTAAGCATTCGATTCGGGTCCAGCCCGCCGCCCAGGCCACCACACTCCCGACCAGATTGGCCGCCAGGTTGGCGTAGATGACATGGTCTAACCGAACCTGCCCGATGATCAGCAGTAAAAACAGCAAAACCAGAAAAACCCCATTCGTCCACAACCGGATGTAGAGGATGCGGTCGAAACGGGATTCGCCCTGGGCAATGCACAAGGCAACCACGGTGGGGGCCGTCACAATCAGGCTGATGGCCAAAAACTTTAGGGAGTACTTCAAGCCAACGTCCGCAATGTGTTCTGAAAGGAAAAAGCCCGCAAGGCCAAGCAGACAGAAAATGCCCGTGATGGCCAGGGCCAGGTACCAGATCGACCCAATGACTTCTTTGGCGCGTTGGGCGTTGACGCCCGCGTAAAATTTAACAAAAGCCGTATTGAGCAGACCCCACCGAAAGGTATCGGTGAAAAGAATGAACGTCTGCATGAAAATCCACACGCCAATATCCACCATGGGTAAGAGGCGGTACAACACCGCTATGGTCAACATATTGATGACGGCGGTGAGGCCATTGGCCGAAACCGACCAAACGTGCGCGTTATTGAGGCGTTTAATCAGCGGTATATTCATAGGTATAATTGACAAATGAATCAAGGGAATTGGAAAACAGACCGTCTGTGCGTTAGACCCCTAAATCCCCTGAAGGGGACTTTTAGTAGCCGAGAGAAAGTCCCCTTCAGGGGATTTAGGGGTTTTTATCGCTGCGCGTATTCCAGTGAACGATCGGCGACTCCGGCTTTCAGCGCGGTATCGTGCGAGTCGGGAGTATCGATAAAATCGCCCCGAACCCGGTTCAATACCGTCAGCACAGTGTGGTTGGCCACTTTAAGGTACATATTCAACAGTTTGCGATCGGTTCGTTGCCAGATGCTGCTGGCATCGGTCACCAGCAAGGATACTCGGCTCTGATTGATTAAGTACACGGGTAATGCCGTATTGATCAAAGCCGGTAATTCGACCAGAATAGTATCGTACAGGTACGGATCAAAATTATGTGCTCCGTCGAAAAGCCCATCCAAATCCATGACGTTCATGAAATTGCCCCGGAGCAGATAGGGCAGAAACGAAATGCCCTCCTGCTCGACCGACTGAAAACTGCCCCGCTTGTGCGGGTAACAGTACGCCACGCGCTGACCAGCCTCGCGGTAGGTCCGGGCGACGCTAATGCCCACCCAGGTTTTACCCTGCCTGCTGCGCATACTGAATAAACTAATGATGGAGGGCTGATGCGTACGCCCGGACTGCTTCGCAAACAATTCGACATTGATGGCACCGCATAGCTGCTCAAACATACTGAGCGCGGCCCGGCTGGGTTTGGAGTGGTACGAGAACCGCGCGACAAATGGGAATATTGCGGCTACGGGTCGGCCAATGAGAGTTTCGGCCTGGTCGGGAGAAAGAATGCGCTGATCGAACCAGTAGCGAAGCGCAATCAAAAACAGCGTCAGGAAAAGACCGGCGAAAAAGCCCAAGGCCACGTACAACCAGCGTTTGGAGGGTTGCGGTTCCTGCGGAAAATCGGGGGCATCGAGAACGCCGAGCGCCCCTTCAATCGAAACATTTTGCTGGCGCGTATTGGCCTGATTCAATGTCTGCTCCAGTTCCAGGTATTCTTTTTCGGCCAGGGTCAATTCACGGTTCAACTGCCGGAGTTCCGAACCCAGCGGCGTGTACTCGGCGGTGCGGTTTCTATACTCGTTAAACATTTCCTTGTACACCCCCAACCGAGCCGTCGATTCTTCGTAATCGATTATTTTGGTCAGCCACTCGCTGAGCAGGGTTTGCTGGGGAATCGACTCGGGTGAATTGGTGGCGGTGTAGTACTGGCGGGCCGACTCCTTCAGTTCGTCGGAAGCCTGGTCGACTCGTTGCTGAAGCAAATCGACCGCGTTTTTGGGCTGGCCATTGATCCGCGCATTCGCCAGTTTACTGCCCGCTTCCGCCAGTTGAGCCTGGGCTTCTTTTAGTTCGCTACTGGCAGTCAGTGCGTTACCACGTGGCCCCATGCGCCGGTTCAGTACTTCCATGGCCGCTTTAGCCGCCTTATTGCGCATCAATTCCTGGTTGTATTCGGCAGCGGTGGTCTCGCGGGTTGCCGAAATACTTTTCGATTCTTCGTCCAAATCAAGCACCTGATGCGCAACGAGAAACGCCTGTAACTTACGTTCAGCCTCGCTGAGCCGGGTTTTGGCTTTCTGTACCTTGCCTTCGTAATAACCCACGACCGGCGTTGTTTCGGAATTCTGGAAACTGGCGTACCGGCGGTTGAACACCTGGATGGCCAGGTTCAGGGTTCGCTGGGCGACGTCGGCATCGTCACTTTCGTACTCAATTGCCAGCATATCGCTGTCTCTTTTACGTTCCGCTTTGAGTTTTTTACCAATCAAATCGGCGGAGTAATACGAGTTGGGCACCAACAACAGGTTCTTGACCGGATTGCTACCCGGACTCAGGGACAGGCTATCCAGCGTCTGCTGAATCCGGATCAAATCATTCTCCGGAGACACCTCCTCGCCCGGCCCCCGCCGGGTCCGAAACCCACTGACGGATAAAGTAACCGGGTCGGTTTTCCCCGATTCCAAATCCTGCACCAGCAAGCCAATACCCACCTGACGGAGCGATTCCTTCGAGGTAAGGGTCGTCAGGATGTTTTCAAAGGCATTATTGACCGCCGAATAATCCATTTGCGCCCGCTGTTCCGCCGACATGAGCGAATAGCCGGAGGACAAACCCGTGTACAGGGTGGCGTGCGACACAAAAAGCCGGGGTTGATCGCGGGTGACAAAATAGACCGTTCCTGCCGTTAGAAACGGAATCAGTACCAGCAAAGGCGCATATTGGCGGAGTAGACGGATGATGAGTAAAGGATCCATAGTGCGGTTTAGTTACGGATTAGTTGCGGTAGCGGCGCACCTACCAGGAGTTCGAGTTGTAAAAGATTCTTCAGAAAATCGCCCCGGGCCTGCTCAACGGTTGCCTTGATTCGGGCGTATTGATTACTGGCCGCAGCCAGCGCCTGCAGGTCAATTTTCCGCGCTTGCGCTTCTACCTCGGCCAGCCGGAAAACGGTCAGGGCCATTTGTTCGTCCTGGAGTTGGGCGTTCAACACCCGGTGCGTCGTCAGCATATCCTGGTACACCGTGATCAGTTCGCGCTGCACTTGCAGGGTCGCGATTTCTTTTTGCCGCGCCGATGCCCGGTAGTCGGCCCTTGCCCGCCGGACCTGCTGGGGCCGACCGAGCAAATCGTAGAGGTTTACTTGAAGATTGACCCCAAACCGGTGGCCGTTGGCAATTTGCCCCAGAGCATCAGTACCCAGTGTCGTAGTTGACAGGATGGCCTGGTTACCGCCGGAATAATTGGCAAATCCCGCCAGATTTTGCAAAATCTGCATCCGGGCGAGGCGGTAATTGGCATCCTGCGAAACCGCCATTTCTTCCTGGTACCGGACGAGTGGTGAATGATTTACCGCCAATTCGCTCAGGCTATCCAAATCGACAAATTGCCCCGAAAGGTCCTGCGATAAATCCAGACCCGGCACAGTCGCCACCGCCGGAGATAGCGCTGCCTCAGCAAACGGACGCATCGGCGTCGAACCAACTTGTCCGTGAACAGACCCGCCGAAAAACAGCCCCAGCAACCAGGCAGTGACGGGGTAAAACAAACGAAAAAAAACAGGTCGCATTCTGAAATCAGTAAATGGTTGAACGTGCGGAATTAATTGACATTAAAGTTTATGGGCGAATGAACCCGGTGGTTCTATTCTAAAATGTGGGCGTGGCGTGGCGTTTCGGGGACGTTTTTTTCGGGCATTTCCCAACGGTCGGGCTGGGTATCCCAGCGGTCGCAGGTGGTGAACAAAACTGAATTTATGAAGATGAGACTGCTCGTCGGAAACTGGCCCAAAACCGGGTTGGAATAGCCCATGACGGCAATACCGACAAATTCGGCCAGCAACGCCGTCATAATCACTTTCAGTCGAGGGTCGTTGAGGCGCGACACCTTGACGACCCCAATCGTGATAAACGTCAGCAGCATGAGCACGTACAGCGATACGCCCACGATGCCGGTTTCGATCCAGAGTTCGACCAACCAACTGTCCGGCGGAATTTGCGCGGCAAAATGTTGGGGCGAATACTTGAGGCCCGCGTCGCTCGATGTACCGATTCCCGCTCCAAAGGGCAGCGGTTTGAGATAGGCCGCCAATTTCTGCTGATTTTCGAGCCGCACCATAAACGAAGGGTCTTCCAGCGGACGCAGTGCCGACCGAATGCGCGCAACCTGGTAATTGGACTGCCCCAGGTAGGTAAACATCAACAACACGAATACGAAACCGCTGACCACGGAGCCTAAAATCAGCTTGACAACGTCCCGTTTCACCACCAGGTAAAACCCATACCCCGCAATGAGCACGAACAGGGCGCTGCGGGTGCCCGACAGCGCAAACGCCCAAAAACATAACCCCGCCAAAACCAGCGCGATACCCCGGCGCCACCAGGTGCGCTCCTCAAACAGCCCGATCAGGCACACCAAGGTTACACCGGCCATTTCGGCACCAAATTGGGAGGCATCCGAGTAGAAGGAAAAACACCGCAAGTGCCCAAACAGCACGTGGGTTTTGTCGTTCCCCAGGTTTAGCCAATCAACCTCGCTATCTGCCAGTCCGATGTAATGCTGCTTGTACGCCCAAAACGCCGCGAATACCGACCACACCAGCCAGGAGCCGATCAATACGCGCAAATCGCGGCGGGTAACGGGGATGACCAGTGCCAACAAAGCCGCCAACAACCAGTGCAGGGAAATGGCCCGAATATGCGCAAACCAAGCCATGCGGTAGGGTGCTTCAGGATTGAAAAACTCTAAAAGCGTGTACCCGAACCAAGCCGCAATCAGCAGGAAGCCCGGCCGGCCGAGCCGTTCCCAGGCCATTCGTTTGCCGTGAAAAAAGGTGCTCAGTAGCGTCACCACCAGGATCCCGTCGATGACAAGCCCAACAGGAAAGTCGGACGGTGGGAGAAACCGGGAGAAACCAAGCAGGAAACTGGCGTGAACGTAGAGCAACAAGCCAAAGCGAGGCTCGGCCAGTACGCCCGCCAAAAGCGCAATCGCGACGGGAATACCTAAAACGCCCACCGCTCCGACCATTCCCGTTAAGCCAATTGCCGCCCCGATACCGATAGCCAATGTCGCCGCCGCCAACGCACACAATGCGTATTTGGCGCGAGAAAATTGGTTGAACGAAGGGGAAACATTCACAACAATGCCTTTAAAGTAGCGTGATCGATCCTGGTTATTGGTTACTGAGTTGGTTGGTTATTATCCAGCCTTCATTTTCCAGCCTTCCGTCTGCTGAACTTCGGCATCGCTCCCGTGGGTCGTGTGCAAAAACTGGTTGCGCGCCCGGCGCATCCGCAGAATTGAGCGGCAGAAACGCAGCAGTAAAACCGGCACCATGCGCAACTCCGACCACCCGATTTGGCGACGCAAGTGGGCGGGTAGCGCCAGCAGAAGTGCTGCCATTAACAACAACGACTGAACCGCCATCACTCGAATGAACCAGCCACTATCCAGGATCAGGGCCACCACCAACAACAAACTGACCAGACCCAAATTGAAAATCCGGGGCAGTAGAGTGGTTTGCAAGACCTTCTCGGCGTAGTCAAAATTTCCCCTGAAAAACTGACGAATGCCTTCCCCAAAGTGAAGTTGCAAATTTTTTACCTGCGACTCAATCCACCGGGTTCGCTGATTTTCAAACGCGCGCGAATTTTGAATTTTTTCATCGTAAATATAGGCCTCTTCCAGGTAGGCGATGCGTACTTTATTCAGTGAAAGGCGCATATCCAGTTCTTTGTCGTAACCGCCAATCGTTTGGGCCTGAAAAATGCATTGTTTGAATAAACCGTATTCAAAAGCCATCCCCGACCCGATCAACGCCGAGGAAAAACCCAGTGCCCGGTGCCCTTTTCGAAAGAAATGGTTGTTGAGTTCCTCACTGATGGCATCGAGCGTGGCTACGGGTGTGTTCGTGTTTTTTGCAACCCGATGCCCCTGAACCGCCCGCCAGCCCTGATCGAAGGCTTGATTGACCCGGCTCAGAAAATCGGTAGCCAAATGGTTGTCGGCGTCCGCGACGAGCGCGATGTCAAAGCCATTGCCGGGCAGTCGGGTCAGTGCGGCCTGCAACGAATTGACTACGGACGAGTTTTCAAACGAAACTTCGATTACGTCAATCGGAAACCGGCGCAGTTGATCCAGGGTGTCTGGCCGAAATGAATCGGCAATGACGATTAGTCGGAAAGCATCGGTTGGATAATTCTGTTGCAGGTTGGCCCGCACGGAGTCAACAATGACGGCATCTTCCCGGTACGCCGGAATCAACACGGCGATGCGCCGGATCGCGCGCGCGGGTACGGAATTATCCGCGTCGTCGGCTCCACCGAATCGCCCGGCTATTGCCCAGATCAGCAAATAAACGGTGTTGAACCCGGTGTAGAGGCCCAGCAGCGACGCAAGCACGGTAAAAAATAAAGTCATAGAAAATGCGGATGGTCAGGTTCGTTTTAAGCAGCCTATCCGGGGCACTTACCCGTTGAGAAAACCTGGATTGAACTACCCATTCTGTTTCTGCCAGATCATCGTCAGCGTCCTGAACATGATTTGTAGATCCGTCGAAAAAGAGAACTGTTTGGCGTAGAGAATATCAAAATGAATCCGCTCGCTTTCGGTCACGAGGGCCTGGCCTTTGGCCAACTTGTTTACCTGCCAAAGTCCGGTCAGGCCCGCTGGTGCCGCAAACCGCTGCACGTAGTGCGTCGTGGTAAGCAGTTCGGCTTCGTAAAGCGGTAAGGGCCGATTGCCCACCAGCGACATATCACCCAACAGAATGTTGAGCAACTGGGGCAGTTCGTCGATGCTGCTTTTACGTAGAAAACCGCCCAGGCGCGTAACCCGGGGATCTTGCTGAAACTTCGTAAACGTCGCCTTCGTCTTCCTGGAGCGGAGGTGTTCCTGCTCGCAGACCGAAGTGCCATTCAGGTGAAGTTGGTACTGGCAGGCGGTGCCGGTTAGTTGACACAGCATACATAACTTACTCTCTCTGAGTTCAATGGGAGGGCTACCGTATATGTTGAGCGACGACAGTGTCGATAACATTGTATCGGCGTTTGGACGCATACTTCGGAACTTGTACATATTAAATACCCGGTAACCCGCTCCAACGCGCTTTGAACGATAAAAAATTGGCCCGGGGGAATCCAGATAAATCAGAAGCGCAACCAAAAGCAGAATAGGAGCACCCAGAATCAAGGCCAACAGCGCGATTGTAACGTCAAATGCGCGCTTCCAGGCCGGGAGCCGTATCTTGGGTATTTTCAGCAGTGAACTCTCTTGAATTCCTTGGTGAAATGCTTTTTTCCGAATCAGATAATCAAGCCGGTGTTTAAATTTTTCGAGGTCCTTTTCAACCTGAAACACGTCGAGCACATTCATGTGCAGGGCCATTTGCCGAATCTGAGACGTAAGCGCTGAAGTCATCAGGATCACCGGAACGGGCTGAAGCTGTGGATTAGGGCGTAAATTTTTGAGAAGTTGTCCGCCGCCAAATTGATCAGAAATGACGATCAAATCGGCTTCGTTACCCAACTTAAGCCAGGTCGCTATCTCGTCGAGTGACTCAAAGGGAATAATAGAAACCCGTTGCCCGAAGCCCCGAATAAAGGAATTCGTCGATGACGGGTCAAGTTCGAGGTAGAGCACCCGAAATGCAGTCGTAGACTGATGAAGTAGTTGGTTTTTCATCGCATGAGGAAAAAAGGTTCGTAAAATTGTCAGCTATTCGCTACTTGTTTGTAGCGAATAGCTGACAACTGAAAGTCAGAAAAGAGGCAGAAAACGTATGCGGATCAGGAAGCCATGATCATACTGGCCTGCGCCCGGCGGAGGATCGCCCTGGCTTTGGCCCGTACTTCAAAAGGATTGAAAGGCTTCGTCAGATACGCATCAGCACCACTTTCCAGACACTCGATGCGAATGCTACTGTCGTCTTGGGTGGAGAGTACGATGATAGGAAGATGAGCCATTAGATTACTCCCCCGCACAAGCTGGATGAGTTCGTGCCCATCAAGATGGGGGATCTCTAACTCCGTAATAATTAAATCCGGGTAATTACCCTGTTCGAGCCAGTGCATGGCCTCGATTCCGTTGGTAATTACTTTCAGTTTAAAATCATTACCGAGTGCCTGGCGTAGGACATTGGCTACGTAAGGGTCTTCGTCAACCAGCAGCACATTAACACTGCCAGTTGGTTTGTGGTAGTTGAATGGTCTCATTGTATGTGTTGATAGGGTATGCTTTTACTCGAAGAGAAAACGGATCCGTGGTAGCGAAATCACCCGTATTCCCTAACTTACCGTGGACATGGAGAACCCAGTCCATGATAGCCTTTCACCCGGACAGCGACAATCTTCTACTCGCCAGGGATGGTGTCATTGTTGGGTTAATTAATAAAGTATCGCGAAATTCAAATCGGAGAAACACCTTAATATCAACAGTAAATCCTTGATTTACAACGTTTTGTCCCTTTAAATGATAAAGAGACCGGCTCGCTTGATTAGATGTAGTGCCGTTGACAGAGCAATGTTTTTCAGCGTCAACAAGAAAAGCACTATCAGTGAAAGAGGAGAAGTCAGCAGCCTGAAAAGAAGCGCAAGGATTGCACTGACCAGGAAAGTTGAGAAGATAATTTGTACTGCTTTGGGTAGCCCCCACTGCATACGGGCATACAAACCGGTTTTGGCTGGCTTTGGTGTAATGGGCACCTCCGTTTAGTAAAACTAACCAATTCCACATCATAGAAACCGCCACTTTACAGTTGAAATCAACATTGCATGGAGATAGCGGTCTCTGTATTCTACTGTTCTAAATGGATGGCGGTCTATCACAGTCAGAACAAATATACGGGAAGTATGTAAAGTTGGATTAAGGTTGTTAAAAAAAAGTTTAGAATATTTTCTTAAACTCGGACCACCTTTACCAAAGAGTAGAAATAAATTGATATAGGTTAGTAATCAGGTGCTTACTGTTGTGGAGAGCGCCTCTGTTTATGGTCAAAAATTTACCCATACTCATGGTTTTCAGTCTACGGATTACAAGGACTATTGGCAAACACCTTTTATAAAAAAATTAAATCGTCATTAAGAAATACCGATTTCCTGGCCTGGAACTTTAACTCTCTATTGCAGTTTAAACACTGAAGACGGTCGATATAAATACAGTTCGGCTAATTCCTCAAATAGTCGAAACCAAGACCTGAGACGTACCCATGCAAAGTAATAATATCGAAATTAATCTTATGCCGTCTTCTTTAGTTGTTTGCAATACATTTCGGGATATACAATGGTTAAACTTTTCTGAACACTCAGTTAGTCGTGATATAAACATATTCAGGATCAAAGTTTCTCAGTTTGCTTCGTCTATGCATCACATACATTCTTTACTGAATTCTGACGAGATTTTACGAATGAACCGGTATCGTCTTGAAGCTGATCAGCAACGTTTCTCAATTGCAAGAAGTATTTTGAGGGTTTTGCTTGGAAGACAGGTTGATTTAAATCCGATCGACATTCATTTTACGGATATCTTCAACAAAAAGCCCCGATTAAAAGACTTTGCCCATGTACACCATTCTGTTTCTCATTCCGGCGATTGGATTGTGATTGCAATTGCTGGTAGCCCTGTTGGTATTGATGTTGAAAAGGTAGATTCAAATTTCTTTTTCCCGGATGTCGTAGCCCACAGTTTTAGCCAGGCAGAGAAAGAATATATTGAAAACAATGACAGTCCCCGAACAAGGTTTTATCAACTCTGGACTCGTAAAGAGGCTCTGGCTAAAGCTAAAGGGCATGGTATTGACGATAATTTCTACCGCATACCCTCCATCGATGGCACCCATAACGTAGAAAAAGAGCCGCCCTATTTCACCGAAAACTGGGCAATTTCCGGTTTTAATGTTGCTGGTGAGTATCTGGCAGCGATTGCTTACCGGTTAGAAACAACCCGTCAGGCCATTCATTTTTTTAATGTCGATCCAGATTTACTTAGTAGTCAATCTGTATAAACTGGCCCTTAGTGAAAACCCGTTGGCATTAATTTAATCAACCCAACTGACATAAATTTTTGCTCATGCCTGAAGTCAATGAATCATTTGTTTCGATCATCACGGTCAATTATGATCAGCCAACTGTGACCGGACAATTGCTGCAATCTCTTCAACGGATTCAATACCAAAATATAGAAATATTGGTCGTGGATAATGGTAGTCCTTCGCAAACTACGGACGAACTCGTCGTACTTTTTCCTAATGTGCATTTTTTGAAAAGCGATATCAACACAGGGTTTGCGGGAGGTAATAACCTGGCCGTGCAAAAAGCAAAGGGTGATTACCTGTTATTTATCAATAACGATACCGAAGTAGACCCTGATTTTCTGGCTCCCTTGATTCGTTGTTTCCATCAGCATCCCGGTGCGGGTATGGCAAGCCCGAAAATCAACTACTTTGCCGAGAAAAACTTAATTCAATATGCTGGTTCCACCGACATAAATCCGTATTCAGGGCGTAATCGCTGCATTGGGCAAGGACAACCTGACCACGGACAATTCAACGATGTTCGGCAAACCGCTTTTATTCACGGCGCGGCGATGCTGGTTGGGCGGGAAGTTCTGGAACAGGTTGGGCCGATGGAAGAATCGTTTTTCCTTTACTACGAAGAACTGGACTGGTGCGCACGGGCGCGGCGGGCGGGTTTTACAATCTGGTACGTTGGCGAGTCGGTGATTTATCACAAAGAATCGGTCTCTACTGGCCAAAACAGTCCCTTCAAACTTTATTACCTGACCCGCAACCGGCTGCTGTTTATGTGGCGAAATTTCCCCACTCATCAATGGCTGATTAGCTTCTTCTTTTTTAGTTTTATTTCACTACCAAAGCATCTCCTCAGCTTTGCCCTGAAGCGACAATTCAAACACGTGACCGCCTTCTGGAAGGCTTATTGGTGGAATTTGAGCCGCATGGTGGGAAAAGGGTTGGGTTTTACCGGGCAGGGAACCTCAAATCTGTGAAGCAATTTTCACAACTGATCTCAGTGAAATTTTAGGAATTTTTTCACAATCCGCTCACCGCCCTGCCTGACTTCGAGTAGAAATAATCCCGTCGGGAAGGTAGCCAGTTCGATTCCTCCGGCCAAGACACCCCCGGATTTGGGTACGCGCACGTCCTTAAAAAGTCGCCCCTGCGCGTCGTAAATACGCAATTCCAGGGTTTCCTTCAAGTCATTGCGCAACGAATAGGACAGGTAATCGGTGGCGGGATTGGGAAAGATGCGGAAGGTTTGCAACGTTAAATCAGCGCTGGGTTCATCGTCCAGCGAGGTCACGACGCCCGTATTTCCAGGTGATTCGGGTAGAACAAAAACGGGCGTTTCCGTGACGATGAGTTGCAATTTCCCATTGACAACATTCATTTTACTCATCGTCATGGCATTGGCTCCCGCCTTTGGCGTGTACAAGTCAACCGATTGGACGTTGGGCAAATCGAGGGTGTACGAAGCCGTCCGGCCTTTTTCGTCGGGTACTGATAGCACGTAAGCCGATTTACCGTTTAGCGTGTAGCGATCAACGAGCGGGTCCGCACTCAGCGTTTCCCGATAGGCATATTCACCCAGAAGACGGTTGGCCTGGTAAAGATAGTCGGCGGCGGGCTTGCGGGTTTTGTCCGAATTGATTAACCCGGATGAATTGAATTGAACCGGATTCTGGGGATTGTTGTCGTAGAGTTGGTAGAAAAAAACCTTGTCGATCCCCGCACGGGCGTAGAGCAGGGCCGTGCGGAGAATCCAGTCGGCCTGGGTCAACAACACCGACTTGTTCCCGACGGGAATTGCCCGCAGGGGACTACCCTGGTGGATATCATACCCCGTTTCGGTAATCCACACGGGCATTCCGCCCAATTCCTGATGCGCCATCTGCACAAAATCCCGGGCGATTTGGCTGGCTTGTGAAACCTCCGGTGCCGCCCCCCGCCCGCCACTCGCGCCGCTCTGCGACGAGTTGCCGTTGTCGGAATAAACGTGGTAATTGATCACGTCCCAGCAAACATCGACGCTGCCATCGGCCCGGTAACCCCGGTACTGCCTGCACCAATCGATCATACCCCGCACGTAATCCGTATTGGCCAGTGCCACGCCAGCCATGACGACTTTCATGGTGGGGTCGGCATTTTTTACGCCCACGCCCGCGCCCATCGTTTTTTTATGGCCATCGTAAAAAGCCGACAGGTTGGCGGCGTACTCCCGGGCGGTCTGGTAGGCTTTGCGGCCTTTCCACCACTTGTCGCGCTCATTTTCACATTCAAAATAGTTGATTAACCCCAGTCCGACCCGAACCTGATTGACGTCGTCCCCGCCCCAGCGCTGCTTTTTGTTGACGCTGAGCAGACTGGCATCCACGTTTTTATTATTCCCGTAGCGGGCCGCAAACTGGAAAGCGACTTTGGCTTGCTCCAGGTACGACGTTGGGGCTGCGAAATCTCTACCGTACCGCACCGGAACATTCTCAACGTCGCGCTCGCCAGCCGGGTAGGTCTGCAGCATCCAGTTGGGGAGGGTTTTCAGACAGGCCAATACCTCGATGCCCTCGGCTTTGCAGCGCTCGTAGATGGCGTCGTAGTTCCAGCCACCGCTATGCACGGGGCTGAACGTGTAGGCTCCCTCGGTCAATTCAAGTTTTTCCCAGTCCATGTAGTGGCGTACCCCCGCGAAGGATTTCACGGCCTGCATCTTACTTTCATCGACCGTCATGGGATTGTTGGGTTCTTCAAAATCCCATTCAAACGCATTGACCCCAAACATCGCCTTGAGTTTGGGCGACTTTGCCGGGGCCGGGGTTACTGGTTTACTGGGTGCTTTGTAGGTGCCGTACAACTCGATTTCGACCGGAAAACCCGTGCTACAATTGAGAACCAGATACCGGGCGTTTGGGATGACCACGTCCAGTTTGAAATCGGCGCTTTGTCGGGTCGGGTACGGGCCTACCCACATGTTGTATTGCTCGCCGGTAAACGTGGCGATGGGGACGCGCTCCCAGCGATCGGTAATGACCGAGAGGGTCAGGGGAGCGTCTTTGTTGGATCCCTCGCCATCGTAAAACCGAACGCCGGTCAGGGTCATTTCCTCGCCGTCGCGCAGGGGGTAGTACGCGTCGTAATTGTTGAGCACTTTCCCGTACCCAAGCTCGACGCGTCCAGCGGTTTTGCCATCGAAGAGTTCGTCCAAGCCTTTCTCCGCGTTGTTGAGTTGGTACCAGCGCTTGGCGTCGACCGGGATTTTGCTGCCCAAACCCGGAATCACGGGATCGACCGGATTGGTGGTCGTTGTATTCTGAGCCGTAGGATAGCCGAAAATTTTTATTTTTTGGGGAATGTTATTGCCGTGTTTGTACACCACGATGGCCTCCGCCAGGATCGGAGTAGCGACTTTAATGTCCACCCATTTAAGGTAGGCCGCGCCGTCGAAGGTGCCCAACAGTGTTTTGCTGGTTCCGTTGAGGGCGTAGATGTACGCGGGTTTATCGGGGAAGGTGCCCTCAAAATCGTACAGCGAAAGGCGGGTAATCTGGCTTTTCTTCTCCAACCGCAGGATTACGTCGACGTAAACGAGGTTGTCCTGCCAAACGCTGGCAACCAGTTTGGTGAGGTCGTCATTCAACCAGGGCGAGTAATCCTGGCCGGTTTCGGCACTGGTGGTGATCGCAGCGACTTTCAGCCTCTCCTCGGTTTGGGCGCAGGCCGACCAACTCCCCAACAGCGCTACGAAAATGAGTGGTAGTAATCTGTTCATAAAGCTATTACCTACGAATAAAGTCGGGCGATTGGTTTTAAAAACGAGTTGATGAATCGCCATTTTCGTCGAAAAAAACAGAATCCGCCCACACGTTTCTATTTCACCCAACGTCGGGCGGTTTTAAAATGGCGGTAAGGCGGATCGTTGAAAAAAAGATTATTCCCTTTAGGGTGAAAGAATATATATTTATAAAAACCTTAAGATCAGTTTAAACCCTACGCTACGGAGCAAGAGTATCACCCGAAAGGGAATAAGTACGAGTCAACTGGTTTAGAAGCGGTTGGTTGACTGAGTCAGGATTCAAAGGTAAATAATAAACGGGACTTGTCGGTTCAGGCGACGGACTGGCCTAAATTAGGAGTTGGGCCGGGCAAATTAAATTAATTCATTCCCCCTCGCCCACCATCTCGCTCCCCGTTAGAATCGCATTTTCGTTTCCGCCGCCACTGCCATTGAAGGATAGGTAAATGGGCTGCTCGTTGCGCAGCATATCCATGACGTTTTGGAAATCGGCGAGGCGGTAAAACAGGTTGATTTGACCATTCACCAGTTTGTCCTCGGGCAGGGCGTCATCATGCCGCATGAAGGTCAGTTGGCCGACGAATTTATCCTCGCTTTTCAGCCAGATGCGCGGCGAAAACGTATTGGCCGAATAAAAAATAACGTACGAAGTGATTTTGGTATTGGCCATGATTGTTTAGGGTTTTAGGTATTTTCAAAAAGGATCAGCCGTTAGCAACTCGCGGTAAATCTCAAAATTTTCTTCATCAAAACACACACAAATGGTTACCGAAATGGTCGCCCCGGACGACTTTCCTCGGATTCATTTGCTGAGGTCAAGCATGGCCCGCAGGGCTTTCAAGGCCGGTACGCGCGTTTCTTCGGGCACCTGAATTTCGGGCATTTCGTAAAACAGCGCGTTATACAGCTTTTCGAGCGTATTCATTTTCATGTATGGGCACTCGCTGCACGCGCAGGCATTTTTCTCGTTGGCGGGGGCCGGGATGATCTTTTTATGCGGCACGGCCAGCTTCATTTTGTGCAGGATGCCCGCTTCGGTCGCTACGATAAATTCCTGCCCGTCGGATTCTTCTACGTACTTGAGCAATCCGGTCGTGCTGCCCACAAAATCAGCCTGACTCAGGATTTCCTCCTTGCACTCCGGGTGGGCAATGAGCAGCGCGTTGGGGTACTCGGCGCGGAGGCGAGCGAGTTTTTCCCGCGAAATATCGATGTGAACGATGCAGGCACCCTCCCATAAAATCAGGTCGCGGCCCGTTTTTTTGGCCACGTACCGACCCAGATTGGCGTCGGGAGCGAAAATGATGCGGCGGTCTTTGGGAATGCTTTCGACAATCTTCACCGCGTTCGACGAGGTGCAGATAATGTCGGTCATGGCCTTGACGTCGGCGGAGCAGTTGATGTAGCTGATGACCACGGCGTCGGGGTACTGCGCTTTAAACGCGGCAAATTCTTCTTTCGGGGCCGAATCGGCGAGGGAGCAGCCCGCATTGAAATCGGGAATAATGACTTTTTTGCCCGGATTCAGAATTTTGGCCGTTTCGCCCATAAAATGAACTCCGCAGAACACGATCATGTCCGCCGGGGTTTTTTCGGCGGCCTGGGCCAGTCCGAGGCTGTCGCCCACGTAATCGGCTAAATCCTGGATGTCGCCATCGACGTAATAATGGGCCAGAATCACGGCGTTCTTTTCCTGTTTCATCCGCCGGATTTCGGCTTTCAGATCCAGTTCCTTTGGGATCGAGCGGCTGACGTAGCCGATTTGAGCTACTTCTTGTTCGAGGGTTTCTAAAAGGGCTGTTGGCATGCGGTAGCTCCGACCTCCGGTCGGAGTAGGTTTAAAATTGAGAGTACATTGGATTCAAGTAAGTAAATGGCCACTCCTCCCAGCGACTGCACAGCCCGGCTTTCACCGGATTTTCCAACACGTAACGAATAATTCCACTCAATTCCTGCCCGTCGCGTACCAAATGGTCGTAGCTCTCTTTTTGCCAAAAACTTCCCTTCCGGTTTAAAACTTCATTGCTGGTCAGGGCGGAAAAGTTTTTGACTGATTTCATGACTTGAAAAAGTTGACGGTACTCCACTGAATCGTCTTCGCGATCAAAGTCAGTGGGCGCGATTGCCTCGGCCTGAGTTTCCTGAATGCTTAAATCCATGACCACGTGGACGTGATTTGGCATCACCGTGTACACGATCAGTTCGTAAAGTGTATCGGCCCAAAAGTGCAACGTGTTTGCCGTCAGCGATGCAATTTCTGGTCGTTGAAGCCAACGCTCGCCGCAAATGCAACGGTCGAGGTAATTGTCGTATTTGGCGAATTGGCGTTTTTGTTCGTTGTAAACTTGTTGTTCAAACAGTTCCCTGCCATCCTCTCCAGCTGCTCTGATCTGACGATATCGGGCCTGCTTTTCCCATTTGAATTGTTCAGCGATAGCTTTTGGTAAGGTGTCTTTCAGCCGGTAGGTGACGAAGAACAGTCCACCAATCGGTTGAATGTGGGGTAGGTTGCGCCGGTAGTTGGTTTTGACGTTCTCGTGGAAATTCATGGCGATTTCTGATTGATTGGGGAACGCTGCTCCGACCGGAGGTCGGAGCTACCGGCTTTCAAACTCAAATCCAGGCTACTCACGTGGTGCGTCAGGGCACCCACCGAAATGTAATCCACACCGCACTCGGCGTATTGCCGGAGGGTCTGCTCGTTGATGCCGCCCGAGGCTTCGGTCGGGTAACGACCCGCCACCCGCCTGACGGCTTCCCTCAGGTTTTCAAACGAAAAATTATCCAGCATAATTCGCTGAAGACAATTAGGCGTCGCGTTGCCAACTTGTAAAACCGTATCCAGTTCGGCAAGGTTTCGCACCTCGATTTCAATCGCTAAGTTCCGACCCGTAGCCGTGAGGTAGTCGTTGGCTTTGTGGAGGGCCGCTTCGATACCGCCCGCGTAGTCGACGTGGTTGTCCTTGATCAGAATCTGGTCGTACAGGGCGTAGCGATGGTTGGCCGCGCCACCGATTCGCGTCGCCCATTTTTCGCAAATGCGGAAATTCGGCGTGGTTTTACGCGTATCGAGCAACTTCGTGGGCAGTCCGTCGAGCAGGCGCACGAGTTTGTTGGTGTACGTGGCAATGCCGCTCATGCGTTGCATACAATTGAGTACCAACCGTTCCGCTTTCAGGATCGACTGGGAGCGCCCGGCCACGGTCAGCACGATGTCGCCGTAGTAAATGGGCGAACCGTCGTTGATCAGTACCTCGACCTGCATATCCGGGTCAACCTGTTTGAAAATAAGTTCGGCCAGTTCAACGCCCGCGACCAGACCATCTTCTTTCACCAACAGGCGGGCGCGTCCGGTGGCGTCGGGCGGAATCGTGGCCAGCGACGTGTGGTCGCCATCACCGACGTCTTCTTCCAGGGCCAGGCGGATAAATTCGTGGAGGTCGGTGCCGTACATAAGTTTGGTTAGGTGATGAGGTAATCAATCGGGTTGGGCAAAGTAGGTAGTTTTTTACCAATTTTACGTTTAAACGGTAGCTTATGAAAAACGTAATCCTTGCTTTGCTGCTCACTGGTTCGGTGTTCAGCACGGCCTCTGCCCAAACGATTAGCCCGCAGGACGAACTCGACATCAAAACGGTATTTGAAAACAGCATCCGGGCCGTGCAGGCCGAAGACGTATCGACCGCCCTGGGGTACATCCATCCGAGCAGTCCGCTGCGCGAGCAAGCCGGGCAACTGAGCCGGTCGTTGCTGGAAGCCTATGATTTTCAACACGAACTCGAAGCCGTCGATCTCGGTACGGCGAGTGCTGAAGGCGTAGAAGCGCGGGTAACGTTGACGACGCGCAAGGTAAATGGCCCGGATTTTCGCGACCGACGACTACGGCTGATGAGCCTGATGCGAAAAACCGACGAAGGTTGGAAAATTTACACGGGCCGGATTGAAAAGATCGAGTACCTCGACGGGAAGAAGTAGGTGATTTTGGCACGGTCGTTGTCAAAAACAGAAACAAAAGAAGTTAACTTTGTACCCGCTTATGAAAAACGCTTCGCGCTTTATTCGCTTTCTGAGCTTTGGGCTAACCAGCCTGCTGCTGATGGCCTCCGTGTGGAGCCGTCAGGTAGTGGTGCCCGTTGCGTCGGAAGGCAAAGCAGAAACGGAACAGAAAGCGAAAAGCCCGGTCAAGCCCGCCTCGCACCAACACACAGTGTTGAGTGAACTTTCACCGATGGCGGTGGCGGCACCGGTCGTGGTGCAGTTTTCGCAGGATTTCGTGCCGCTGCTTTCCCCGGTGGTTTTCACGTTCAGTGCCGTTAAAAATTTACTTCCGGCGGCACCAATCCGTTCGATTCGACTCGCTTATTTTGAGGTGCTCTTCCGGCACTTTATCGTCGTCAACGCCCCGTAGACGCGTTCTCCGTAGCATTTCTGTTGAGCCTCACCTCTGCCCCTCTCCGGTGGAGAAGGGGAAAATAGAGGTTCTAAATCATCCCTCTCCACCGGAGAGGGGCAGAGGTGAGGCTCAACGAATTCCCTCCCTGGTCCAGGCTAATCCCGTTGCGGGTTATCGGCCTCCATTCATTTTATTTCCACTCGTTTAATTTAAAAAAATGCGTAACAAAACCGTAATTCTGGCGCTCACAGGGCTTATTTCGCTGTGGTGTCTTTATATGTTGTCGTACACGTTCGTCTCGCGCGACTACAAGCAAAAGGCAACGGCGTTTGCCACCGATACCCGCACGAATAAAGTAGACTTGAGCAAACGCCAGCGCTTCGTCGATTCGCTCTGGGCGCAGCCCGTTTACCTGGGCAGTACGCTCCAGGAAGTGACCGAACGCGAGATCAATCTGGGTCTCGACCTGCAAGGCGGGATGCACGTGATGCTGGAGGTATCCCCGGTCGAAATCATCAAGTCACTATCGGGCCGGAGTCAGAATCCGAAGTTCCGGCAGGCCCTCGATGCGGCCGCGAAGGATCAGAGTAGTTCGCAGAAAAACTTCGTGGATTTATTCGTGGACAACTTCAGGCGCATCGCGCCCGGTGAGAAACTGGCCACTATCTTCGCCAATTCGGCCAACCGGGGCAAAATCAGCACGCAGTCGTCGGATACCGAGGTGCTGCGCATGATCAACGCCGAAGTCGAATCGGCCATTGATCGCTCCTTCCAGATTCTGCGGACGCGGGTCGATAAATTCGGAGTGTCCAACCCCAACATTCAGCGGATTCCCGGCACGGGCCGGATTCAGGTTGAATTGCCGGGCGTCGACAACGCCGAGCGCGTGCGTAAACTGCTGTCGGGTGCCGCCAAACTAGAATTTGCCCAGGTCTACGAATTTCAGGATTACGCCCCGGCTTTCGATCAATTGGGGGCTTACCTCAATCGCCTCGACGAGCAGGCCAAAGCGGATCGACTAAGCACGAGGGCTTCGGGTAAAGGGACTGCCATCGCCGCCGACACGACCCAAAAGGGAACGTCGGCCCTGGAAGCCGCCCTGAATCAGAAAGCCACCGTGGCCAAGTCTGATTCGAGTAAAAAAGATACGACGGCGCAGGCCGCGCAAAATTCGGCGCTCGCCCGCTTGTTTATTCCAATGGGCAATGGCCTGGGCGTCAACGTGAAAGATACCGCTCAGGTCGGCGAGATTCTGCGTCGCCCCGAGGTGCGGGCGATGTTTCCGCAGGATTTACGTTTTGTGTACAACATCGAAGTCATCAAAGGAACGAACGGTCAGGAAATTCACGCGCTGGAAGCCGTTCGTCGTGACCTCAACGGCCGGGCCGCGATGGAAGGTGACGTGATTACGGATGCCGCCAGCGACTTCGCGCAGACCGGCGGCGGGGGCGTCGAAGTGACCATGAGCATGAACCCCGAGGGTGCCCGCAAGTGGAAAGCCCTGACGGCCGCCAACGTCGGCAAGCGAATCGCCATTATTCTGGACGACAACGTGTATTCGGCCCCGGTGGTGAATGGCGAAATTCCCAACGGGCGGTCGAACATCACGGGTAACTTCACCATCGACCAGGGAAAAGACCTGGCCAACATCCTGAAAGCCGGTAAACTTCCCGCGCCCACCAACATCGTGGAGGATGCCGTGGTGGGGTCGACGCTGGGCGCGGAGTCGATTGATTCGGGCCTGCTCTCGTCGGTGATTGGTTTTATTATCGTGCTCGTTTTCATGATCGCCTACTACAACCGGGCCGGTATCGTGGCCAACCTGGCCTTGATTATCAACCTGTTTTTCCTGATGGGGATCATGGCCGGACTGAAAGCCACGCTGACCTTGCCCGGTATTGCCGGTATCGTGTTGACGATTGGTATGGCCGTCGATGCCAACGTGCTTATTTTCGAGCGGATCAAGGAAGAGCTTTCGATGGGAAAACCCCTTTCCAAAGCCATTGCCGATGGGTTTAGCAACGCGTACTCATCCATTCTGGACTCCAACGCCACGACGCTGCTTTCGGGTTTGATTCTGCTTTTCTTCGGTACCGGGCTGATTCTGGGTTTCGCCGTCACCCTGGTGATTGGTATTTTCACGTCGTTGTTCGCCGCTATTTTTATCAGCCGGACGATTCTGGACTGGTGGGTGGGCAAAGGCCGGAACATCGAGTTTTTCTCGTCGCTGTCGAAAAACCTGTTCAAGGATTCCGCCTTCGACTTCGTGTCGCGGCGTAAGTTGTACTACACGATCTCATCGGTGATTATTGGCCTCGGGGTGATCTCGATTCTGCTCAAGGGATTCGGGTTGGGGGTCGATTTCAAAGGCGGTCGTACCTACGTGGTTCGCTTTGAGAAAGGCGTCAATACCGATCAGGTTCGTCAGGCACTGACTAGCCAGTTTGGGGCTACGCCGGAGGTGAAAACCTACGGTAATCTGGGGGTAAATCAGTTGAAAATCACCACCAGCTACCTGGTCGACCAGGTAACGCCCGAAGCGGATATCCAGGCCAAAGCCAAACTGACCGAAGGTCTGGCGAAAAGCGGAGGCGGGGACTACGAAATTCTGAGTACGGCGAAAGTAGGCCCAACCATTGCCGACGACCTGATTTACTCGTCGTTCAAAGCGGTTTTACTGGGTATTCTGGTGGTGGCGGGCTACATTTTCATCCGCTTCCGAAAGATCGGTTTCGTGTACGGGGCCGTTGTAGCGTTGTTGCACGACGTGCTCATCATTCTGGCCGTGTTTTCGATTTTCAACGGCTTGTTGCCCTTCAACCTCGACATCGACCAGGCCTTCGTGGGGGCTTTGCTAACGATCATGGGGTACTCGATGAACGACACCGTTGTGGTTTTTGACCGCGTCAGGGAATACCTCAACGACAACCGCCACAAGCGCGAGAGCATTGCGGCCATCATCAACAACGCGTTGAACAGTACGCTGAGCCGCACGGCCGTAACGGGCCTTTCAACGATACTGGTGCTGATCGTGTTGTTCATCTTCGGCGGAGAAAGTATCCGGGGCTTCTCGTTTGCGATGCTCATCGGGGTGATCGTGGGTACGTATTCGTCGCTGTTTGTGGCCACGCCCATCGTGGTCGATGCCCTCACCCGCGAGGAAGGTCGGCTGAGTAGCACCGCCGAAGTCGCTCCGGCCACGATTAAGGAAGCCAAACCCAGGGTTCGGCCTTCGCAGGCCTAATTGAGTGGTACAAAAAAAGGATAGAAGTCAACGACTTTTATCCCTTTTTTTGCCCAACTGAAAACTAAGCGAACCGGGGCGTAAAAACCGTTGAATTATATAGCTTATTTTGCGTACCAATCTTTACACCAAATTTTCACGATCACTGCATGGAATCCACCAAATCATCCACATCCGTCCGGGCCTCCCTCTGGATAAAAAAACCGCTTGCCTTGCTGATGAGGGAATCCTCGGGCGATGGCAACGAACTGAAACGGACGTTGAAGGCGGGCAACCTGGTTGCACTGGGCATCGGGGCCATCATTGGGGCGGGCTTGTTCGTGCGAACCGCCGCTGCCGCTGCCGACCACGCCGGGCCATCCGTCACGATTTCATTCATCGTGGCCGCGCTCGGCTGCGCGCTTGCGGGGCTGTGCTACGCCGAATTTGCCTCCATGATTCCGATTGCGGGTAGCGCCTACACCTATTCCTACGCCACCATGGGCGAATTTATGGCCTGGATTATCGGATGGGATTTGGTGCTTGAATACGCGTTGGGGGCCGCTACGGTTTCTATTGCCTGGTCGGAGTACCTGAATAAGCTGCTGGAGAAGTTCGGACTCGATATTCCTTACCAGTTTTGCCATTCACCGTTTCAAACGTCACTCGATGGGGTAACGGGTATTATCAATCTTCCGGCCTTGTTTATTCTGCTTGCCCTCTCGCTGCTGCTTATCAAAGGCATTCAGGAATCGGCCAGTGTCAATTCGATTATCGTGGTGGTGAAAGTGGCCATTGTGCTGCTATTCATTGCGCTGGGCTGGTCGTACATCAACCCGATCAACCACACGCCCTACATTCCCGAAAACATCACGGGCAAATTCGGCGATTTTGGCTGGAGCGGCATTATCAGCGGGGCGGGGGTTGTGTTTTTTGCGTTCATCGGGTTCGACGCGGTCTCGACGGCGGCTCAGGAATCCGTGAATCCCAAACGAGATATGCCCATCGGCATTTTGGTTTCGCTGGCGATTTGCACGGTGTTGTACATCCTGTTTTCCCACGTGCTCACCGGGGTGGCCAACTACAAAGAATTTGGTACCGTCGGCAAAGAAGCCTCCGTGGCCTACGCCATCGAAACCTATATGTCCTCGTACAGTTGGTTGAGCGTGCTGATTACCGTGGCGATTCTGGCCGGTTTTTCCTCGGTTATTCTGGTGATGTTGCTGGGCCAATCGCGGGTGTTTTTCACCATGTCGAAAGATGGATTGGTGCCCAAAGTTTTCTCGGAACTCCACCCGAAGTTCCGTACGCCGTACAAATCCAACCTGCTCTTTTTTGTGTTCGTCGGGGCATTTGCCGCCTTCGTGCCCGGCGACGTCGTGGGCGACATGACCAGCATCGGCACCTTGTTCGCGTTTGTGCTGGTGTGCATCGGGATTCTGATCCTGCGCCGAACCAACCCAGAGGCAGTTCGTCCGTTCCGTACGCCGCTGGTGCCGGTAGTGCCGATTTTGGGGGCGTTGATTTGCCTGGCTATGATTTACGGCCTGGGTGCTGAAAACTGGATCCGCCTCCTCGTCTGGATGATCATCGGACTGGTCATTTACTTCGCCTACAGCCGCAAACACAGCAAATTGCGGAATTCGTAAGGGCGAGGTATTTTTGCAAAATCGTTGAAAAAAGAATCATGGAATCCGCAATTTTTCACTTGAATACTCACGAGGTGGACGAGCGATTCGTTCAGAGTATTCGTGCGCTTTTCGGCGAACGGCGCATCACCGTCACGGTAACGCCGGAGGCGAACGAAGTAATGAATCAGGCACTGCTGGAGAAAATTGAAGCCAACGAGCGGGCTACGATGAGTTACCATTTCTCCGCCGAGGACTTCGATACGTTGGTAGAAGCCTTTGCTGAAGACGAATCGTTTGACCTGAAGGCGGCTTTTGAACAACACAAATCAGCGCCGTCATCAACCGTCCAACCTTCGTGAGAAGCGTTCGATTTTTGCCCGGAGCTTTCGAAGATGTGGAGGAATGGTTATCAACCGACCGTAAACTGCTCCAACGTATTCTAAAACTCGTTCGGGAATGCCAACGGACGCCTTTTGAAGGCACCGGAAAGCCCGAGCCACTGAAGGCAAACCTGCGGGGTTTGTGGTCACGGCGCATCACCGAAGAACATCGACTTGTGTGCGCTGTAACCGACAATGAAATAGTCGTGCATTCACTGAAAGGGCATTATGAATAAAAAAAAGTCCCCTACCGAGTACTCGGTAGGGGACTTTTTTTTATTGCAAGAAAAGAAATAACAACCCGCAACAATCACGGTTTGGGCCGGGCCTTTTTCGGATCAATCACCGTTTGAAATCCGCTGACGATCGAGCCGCCGAAGAAACCCAGAGCTTTTCGCCCACCTGAATTCTGATTAACCACGTTGGAAATGATGTTGGAGGGCGGCGTGGCGAATAATCCCTGATTGCTGCTTTCCAGGCGTACCTGCTGCAAAAAGAAAAAGGCTTCTTTGGGAATGGCGTGCAACTCAACGCGCACCGTGTCGCGTTCCTGCCATAGCTCTGGGGTGATGGAGCGGCGGATGGGCAGAATAAAAAGCAGCCCGTCGGAGGCCGCGCCGGGGCTGAAAGCCGCATCGTAGGCCAGATTGATGTCGGTGGTTTTGGCGAAATATTTCCCGTTTTTAAACACCTTGATCCAGTAGCAATTGCCCTCGCCGGGCAGGTCACGGGCGAAAAATTCCGCCTGGTACCCTTCTTTGGGGCTATCGTTGGCGACGATGGGCGGTTTCTCAAAAAAGTACGTCAACGAGTCAATGCGCGGTACCGGGTAGAGGTGCGTTTTGGCCTGGTATTCTTCACCATTGGTTTTGATCGAAAGTGTATAATCGCCGCCCAAATACCCCATGGGATTCGTGGGCGAAAAGGGCGTCCAGACGTACTGCCCGCTGCTTTTCAAATCCTTGAACTCATACTTGGTTCCGGCTTCGTCGGTCACAAGGACCGTGGCTCCCAGTACCGGCTTAGCGGGGGAATTATCGAAATACCCCGCCGTCTGGGATAAACGAATGGACTGCGGGCCGGTCTGGTTGGTAATCCAGCCATCCACGACAAGTTGGGCCGGGCCGGTTTCGGTGTCCAGGTCGATGACGTCTTCGCAGGCGGTGAGGGTCAGCGTGAGGAGGATAAAAAGGGCTGTATTTTTCATGGAAAAATTTTTTAATATAAGGGTAACTCCGGGCGGCGTACCGCTTGCGGTTGCCCGGCAACGGATTGGAAAGATGCCCCAGCCGGGCAACCGTAAAGGATTGCCCCTACGAATTTTAAAATTTAAAATTATACGTCACCGCTGGAACGATGGACCCGAATACGGCGTACCGCACGGCTTCGGTCAGGCGGGAGTCGTCTCCATTTTGCCGGACGTACACCGAGAATGGATTGCGGCGGTTGTAGGCGTTGTACACCGAAAATACCCACTCGGCGCTGCCCCGCTTGCTGAACGGACCGTGGTTGACCCGTTTGGTCGCCGACAAATCGAGCCGGTGATAGGCCGGAATCCGGTTGTTGTTGCGGGCGTTGTAATAATTGTTGGGAAGCGCCCAGCCGTTCCACTCAAAGCGGTTGGTGGGGTAGGTGGCGGGTGTGCCGGAGCCAAAGGCAAAATTGGCCGATACGCTCCATTTGTTGCCCAAATCGTACAGGGCTACCGTGCTGAGGTTGTGGGTTTTGTCGAAACGCGCCGGGAACCAACGGTTGTCGTTGATGCCATCGACCAGCCGCTCGGTGCGGGCGAGCGTGTAGCTGACCCAACCCGTGAGGCGGCCTTTGGCCTTTTTGAGGTAAAATTCAGCGCCGTAGGCCCGGCCTTTCCCCGTCAATAAATCGCCTTCGACAAACGGATTTAGCAGCAAATCCGAGTTGCGCACGTAGTCGATCTGGTTGGCCAAATCTTTGTAATACGTTTCCACCGAAAACTCGAAGGCGTTGTCCTGAAAGTTCTGAAACCAACCCAGCGCCACCTGATCGGCGATTTGGGGCTTGATATTTTTGGAAGAAAGCGTCCAAACGTCGAGCGGCGAACTGGCGGCGGTGTTGGAAAGCAGGTGCAAATATTGGGTAGTGCGGTTGTAACTAACCTTGATCGAGGCGGCCGACGACACGCCGAGATTGGCCGAAAAACGCGGTTCCCAGTTGCCGTACTGCTTGATGACCTCGCCGCTTTTGTAGGTCGTACCGGGGAAATCCGGCGCTTTTCGTTCCCCTGGAATGATGGTTTCGTAGGCGTAAATCTGGCCCGGACCGAGCACCCGGTACATCGAATACCGTAGCCCGTACTGAAGCGTGAGGCGGGAGCCGATTTTCTGCTCGTTGGAAATGTACAGGGCCGATTCATCGCCGTAGCGCGATTCGAGACTGATGTTGCGGCTCTCGCCGTTGGAGCGGGCCATGGCCGAGCCGGGTTGCGAGTCGTAGTTGATGTACTGCCCGCCAAAACTGATTTGATTCTCGGGCGTCAGGAAATACGTGAAGTCGGGCTTGATGCTCCAGCTCATAATTTTAGAATTCCACTCAAATTTATCCTTCGCATTCGGGTCGGACTGCTTCGTACCCAAACCGTACTTGTAATTGGAGTAATAACTGGTCAGGTTGAGAAACAACTTGTTGCTGAACACGTGATTCCAGCGCCCCGACACCGTGCCATTGCCCCAATCGAAGCCGAATTCCTCGCTGCCAAAGACGTCGCGGCCAAAATAGCCGGAGACGAATACCGTGTTTTTGTCGTCGATGCGGTAGTTGGCTTTGGCGGTGAGGTCGTAGAAATAGAATTTTGAACCCTTCAGATCGCCCGATAAAAAGGGCTTGGCCAACACGTCGATGTACGAACGCCGGGCCGCGACAATGAACGAACCTTTGCCTTTGAAAAGCGGCCGCTCGTAGGCCAACCGGCTGAAAATCGCCCCGACGCCCGCGTTGAGTTCAGCTTGCTTCGAGTTGCCTTCTTTCATCCGCACGTCGAGTATCGAGGAAATCCGACCACCGTAATTGGCCGGGATACCGCCCTTGATGAGTTTCACATCCTTGACGGCATCGGGGTTGAAGACCGAGAAAAAGCCGAACAGGTGCGAGGAATTGTACACTGGCGCTTCGTCGAGGAGCACGAGGTTTTGGCTGATGTCGCCGCCGCGCACGTTGAAGCCGCTGGCCCCTTCGCCCACGGTGCTGACGCCGGGCAGGAGTTGAATACTCCTCACCAAATCAACCTCGCCGAGCAGTGCGGGCATGGCGCGGATGGTTTTCATATCCACCCGATTGACCGACATTTCGACCGAGCGCACGTTGTCATCTTCGCGGCGGCTTTTCACCACCACTTCCTGCAATTGCCGCCCCTCCTCGCGCAGTTCGAGGTCGAGTTTCACGTCGGTACTCGTCAATTCGATTCGCCGCGTTACTTTTTCGTAGCTCACAAACGTAAATACGAGCGTGTAGGTGCCGCTGGGCAGCGTGAGCGAATAAAATCCGTAGGAATTGGTGACCGTCCCAGTGCCGCGTTCCCGGACGTAGACGGATACGCCGATGAGGCCCTCGCCATCAGCGGCATCTTTGACGTAGCCGCTGATGGTGGCGCGACCCGGTGTGGACGCGCCCGGTGTGGACGCGCCCGGTGTGGACGCGCCCGGTGTGGACGCACCCGGTGTGGACGCACCCGGTGTGGACGCACCCGGTGGACTATCGGGAGCCTGAGCCAGTAGCCCGAGCGGGAACAAAAGCGGGGAGAATAGGATAAGTTTCAACATAGGGCAAGTGGAAAAACACACTGAATCAAAAACTCTAAAACGGTAGGTTGGGTTTCAGAAGTCTGATTTCAGGGACAAAGTTCAGGCGCTATCCCGGAGAAGGATACGCTTTCGGACGAGCGGCTATCTCCGGATGATGAACCGGGAACAGAATTGGACAGACAAGGAGCGGAGCGTTCTTTCGGAAAAATTTTTCCTACGTTCCAACCCTTTCGCTCTCGTTGGTGTCTTTACCGCGCAAGCCCCTTTAGAATCCGGTTGCTCTCCCTTGCGTTTGATAATCTGCCTGATTAGATTTCTGTCCTAAACCTAAACTCAACTGCCATGAAAAGCAATGCGGGAAGAACCACCAAAGTCCTGCTGATCGACCCCAAAAAGAAGGGAGCCAGGGTTGCCTCGGCCTCCAACCAAACCTCCAACTGGACGGTCACGCCGTATTCGCTTGGGCGGCACTCCGCCAATAATCCCGAAGGTAGTTACCGGCACCTGATGACGGTACCCGTCGTGTACACTTACTACAAAAAACTTTACCTCAACAGTGGGCAAACCTGGGGGTGTTTGCGGCGTACCAGTGGGTGAAGCTGCCGCTGAAGTTGTAGTTAGGCGCAAGGTGGCAAACTGGTTGAATGGGTAATCAACAAAGATCCGGGAAAAGCCAATTTTGAGCGTGAAAATTAGGTTTTGAAACTATTTATTTAAAAATACTTGCATGGAATAGGATTAATTATTTACTATTGTTACGACTTCACTGATAAATCACTTCTGCCTATGAGCCGCGCACTCAGTTGGATCACTTTTTCTTCTCGATCCGTATCTCTTACATTGAATCTTTCACTTGTTTAGAAGGATTTAGCCATTCCTATAAATCTCAAGTCTTGAGTACTTCTCGATACTATTCGAGATATCAGGCTTTTCTATTGTTATCAATTCTTAGACTTGGAGTAAATCAAATTTCTAAAATGAAAGGATTAATCATCTTCGTGTTGCTATTTTCAGCATTTCGGCTTCAGGGTCAAAATGCCATAACATCATAACGAACAATTGATAGTACAATACGCTTCAAAAAGTGGGAAATCGGGTATGAATTATTGCCAATACTTTATGGCTCAATTCCTCAGCAGCTAATTTTTAAAAGATATTTAAATACAAGGCCAAATTTTGCTTATCGACTTCGGATTGGCCTCAACGGTTTTAATACTTCATCTCGAAACTCACGAAGTACTAATCCACCAGGATCAAGTCAATCATCTGATGGGTATTCATTTAATGGATTTATTCGCTTAGGAATGGAAAAAAACAGAGCGTACAACAAGTTGATACTATTTTATGGACTTGACCTATTGGCAAGACAACAAAAAGATAGATCTGAGGGAGGCGCTCCCACTCAGCCAAATTCTGTATTAATTAATCGACAAACCGATTTACGCATAGGAATTGTGCCATTTGTTGGATTAAAATACAAAATTTATCCTAATCTATTTCTTTCAATTGAAGGATCTGCCACTTTATTGCTGAACCTTCAGAAGTCTACGACTGAATTGTACACAGGAAATTTCTTAAACAGCAGAACAGAAAACGAAAGCAAGTTCATTTCATACTACTTTAGTTCGGTCAACTTTTTTTACTTAAGTGGGTATTTTTAACAAATCTAACTTTTAAATAAAAACGCTATGAAAAAGCCCCTTACTGTCTTTACCCTCCTCTTCAGCCTGTTGAGTTTTGGGGCATTTGCTCAAAATACGCTTGTTATCCGCCCAGATAATACAGATTTTTTAATGAGTGTTCCGCCCTCAAATCCTTTTAACTCTGTCAACAACGCCATTAAATACCGGGTTTATGTTGTAAATTCAACTTTTCCGAGTGGGACACTTGCACCCTTGGGCAATTGCAAAGTTACCTTTGTGAGTACGAACGGATTCGTTCCGCCAAATACAACGTATTCAAATTTAGAC
>JAJAZB010000492.1 GCA_026785975.1 Cytophagaceae bacterium
CGGCACGACGAAGTTGAACGGGAGTAGTTTTGGCACCTCGGGCACCGACGGCAGCAACGGCTTCGGGGCCGCTTTCGATGGCAACATCGGCACCTGGTGGCACGGCATCTTCCCCGGCAGCAACAACTTCGCCGGACTGCACCTGAGTGGTTGTGGCAGCGGTGGGCGGCGGGCAGCCGATGCAGTGATGAATGAGGAAACCACGCCAAACGGTCTGCAACTGATGCCTAACCCGGCCAGTGAGTACGTCGAGTTGCGCCTGACGGCAGGTGAACGTCTGCGCCGTGCCCAGTGCCTCGACGTGCAGGGCCGGGTGGTGGTCGAAACGGAGCAGCCCCGGCTGTACATCGGGCGGTTGCCGGGCGGCACGTACCTCATCCGGGCCGAAACCACAGCGGGGCGGACCTACAGCCGGGTGCTGGTGAAACCGTAGGGGGTTTGGGATTAGGGAACTGTTTTAACCGGTAGCGGCCAACCTTTCGGAATGCCTAAACGAGGGATTTTTGGTAACTTCGCGGTATTCAACGAACTTTAAAAACCATGTCGAACGGCTTTTTCCAGGTACCCATTCCTAAAAACGACCCGATTCTCAACTACGCGCCCGCTAGCCCCGAGCGCACCGCACTGAAAGCAACATTGACCGAAATGCGCGGTCAGCAGGTCGATATTCCGCTGTACATCGGTACCGACGAAGTACGCACGGATCGTAAACTCACCCTCTCCCCGCCCCACGACCACCAGCATCCGCTGGGATTTTTCTACGAGGGCGACGCCTCCCACGCCCAGGCCGCGATTGAGGCCGCATTGACCGCCCGCCCGGCCTGGGCCGGTTTACCCTGGGAACATCGCCTTTCCATTTTCCTGAAAGCCGCCGATTTGTCGGCGACGAAATACCGCTATCGGCTCAACGCCGCGACCATGCTGGGGCAATCGAAGAATGCCTACCAAGCCGAAATCGATTCGGCCTGCGAGTGGATCGACTTTCTGCGGTTCAACGTATATTTTGCCACCGAAATTTACGCCCAGCAGCCCATCTCCTCCGATGGCGTTTGGAACCGGCTGGAATATCGCCCCCTCGAAGGATTCGTGTACGCCTTGACGCCATTCAATTTCACGGCCATTGCCGGAAATCTCCCGGCCTGTGTAGCGATGATGGGCAACGTCGTCGCCTGGAAACCCGCTCCGACTCAGATGTACGCCGCCCACGTGATTATGCAGATTTTGAAAGAAGCGGGCTTGCCCGACGGGGTCATCAACCTGATTCAGGGCGACGGACCGGCGCTGGGCAAAGTCATCGTCGAGCATCGTGATTTCGCCGGCATTCACTTCACGGGCAGTACGGCGGTGTTTCAGAGCATTTGGCGACAAATCGGCGAAAACATTAGTGTCTACAAATCCTACCCTCGCATCGTGGGCGAAACCGGCGGAAAAGATTTCGTCGTCGCGCACTCTTCCGCCGACGCCCGCGTCCTGGCGGTGGCCTTGGTGCGTGGAGCCTTCGAGTTTCAGGGCCAAAAATGCTCAGCGGCCTCGCGGGCGTACATTCCCACCAATCTTTGGGACGAAACCTGGGGCCACATGCAGCAAATGCTTGGTGAACTAAAAATGGGCGGCCCCGAAGATTTCAGTAATTTCATCAACGCCGTGATCGACGAACGGGCTTTCAATAAAATCACGAAATATATCGAAAACGCGAAAAATGATTCGTCCGTAACGATTCTGGCGGGCGGGAATGCCGACAAATCAAGCGGCTATTTCATCGAGCCAACGGTCATTCTGGCCACCGATCCGCGCTACGTGACGATGTGTGAAGAAGTCTTCGGGCCAGTCCTGACGGTACACGTGTACGACGAAACAAAATTTGAGGAAACCCTTGACTTGGTCGATGATACGTCGCCTTACGCTCTGACGGGTTCGATTTTCGCCCAGGATCGCTACGCCGTTGAACTCGCCACGCGCAAGTTGACCAACGCGGCGGGTAATTTTTACATCAACGACAAACCCACCGGAGCCGTGGTGGGTCAGCAGCCTTTCGGCGGGGCGCGGGCCTCAGGTACCAACGACAAGGCGGGTTCAGCCTTCAATTTACTGCGTTGGGTATCAGTACGCACGATCAAAGAAACGTTTAACCCGCCCGTCGATTACCGGTATCCGTTCCTGGCGGAAGAACAGAAATCCTGGTGAATAGTGAACTAAAATTTTCCCAAAACATGAAAAAACTTCTCACTCTCGGCTTACTGGTTGCGGGTCACTGGGCATTTTCACAAACGCCTGATCCGAAACGCATTACCCTGGTCATACACGGCGGCGCGGGTACGATTACCCGGAAAAACCTGTCGCCGGAAAAGGAAAAAGCCTACAACGAAGCGTTAGAAAAAGCGCTCAAAACCGGCTACAAAATCCTTCAGGCGGGGGGTACGAGTCTCGACGCGGTCGAGGCAACGATTCACGTCATGGAGGATTCGCCCCTGTTTAATGCCGGAAAGGGCGCGGTGTTCACGCACGAGGGCAAAAACGAACTCGACGCGGCCATCATGGACGGCAAAACGATGAAAGCCGGAGCGGTAGCGGGCGTTACGACGGTGCGCAATCCCATCTCGGCGGCCCGGGCGGTGATGGAAAAATCGGAGCACGTAATGATGGTGGGCAAAGGGGCCGACGATTTTGCCAAAGCCAGCGGTCTCGACATCGTGGACCCCAAATACTTCTGGACGGAAAGCCGCTGGCAAGGCCTGCAAGAGGCGTTGAAGGAAGAGAAAGTACAACTCGACCACACGCCGCCCAAAGATTCCTCAGGCCGGGCCGACGACTTGATTTTCACGGAAGGTAAGAAATTCGGCACCGTGGGTTGTGTGGCACTCGACCAATTTGGGAATCTCGCAGCGGGCACCTCAACCGGTGGCATGACCAACAAACGCTGGGGCCGGGTGGGCGACGCCCCCATCATCGGCTCGGGCACCTACGCCGACAATGCCACCTGCGCCGTGTCGGCTACGGGGCACGGCGAATACTTCATCCGCGCCGTGGTCGCGCACGACATCGCTAAATTGATGGAATACAAAGGCTGGTCGGTGAAAAAAGCCGCCGACGAAGTTGTGATGAGGAAGTTGGTGGCGAGTGGTGGCGAGGGTGGCGTCATCGCACTCGATCGGCAGGGGAATTTTGCTATGCCCTTCAATTCGGAAGGGATGTACCGGGGCTACATCAAAGCCGACGGCTCGCTGAAGGTTGAAATTTATAAATAGGAACTGTTTAGAGACGGGCGTTGGCGGGTGTGGTCGGACTGGGCGTCAACGACGACTTAAAAAAGGGTAGAGACTGAAGAAGGCTGCAAGAGTTAGAAATGAAGATTTAAACTCAGCCCTATCGTTCGGAATAGCTACGGGTAAATCTCTTAAATTTCCCCGGTTCGTGTAACTTTGCCGGTAGTCCATCGTTTATTTTTCGTCCAACCTAAAATTCCTGTTCAACTATGAAGCGTTTGCTTTTCACCAGTCTGTTTTTCGCTGCCGCGACGGTAGCGACAGTTGCCCAAAAAAGTCCGCACGAAACGGTCACCCAGACCGTCAATGGCAAGAAAGTGAGTATCACCTACGGTCGCCCCTACATGAAGGGACGTGACGTTTGGGATGCGAGTAAAAACATTGCGCCCAACGGCAAAGTGTGGCGTACCGGAGCCGATTCGAGCACGGTATTTCACGTAGACAAAGCCGTGAAAATTGAAGGAAAAGACTTGCCTGCGGGTCGGTACGCGCTGTTTACCATTCCCGGTGAGAAAGAATGGACCATCATTTTCAACAAAGCCGTCAAGTGGGGCGCTTACAGCTACAAGCAAGACGAAGACGTTTTGCGCGTGACGGTTCCGGCCAAAATGACCACCTCCCCCACCGAGCAATTCACGATTAACGTGGGCAAGAGAGGCAAAGTGGCCATGATGTGGGCTAATGCGGAGGCGAATTTCAAGGTACAATAATCTCTTAAACCGACAAGCAAAAAGCCCGTCACGAGTACTCGTGACGGGCTTTTTTTTTAAACAAACCGTTCACTCCACAAAACCCACGCCAACGGTGGAATGGGTGTATTCATCAATTAAAATAAAAGCACCATTGGCTGGGTTATCGGCATAGCGATCCGCAAAGATGGGCTTAGCCATTTTCAGGCGAATTGTACCAATTTCGTTTAGTTTCAACTGGGGCGCATCGGGCGTGCGGTCGAGAGTTTGTACGTTCACGACCTCGTCGATACCCACAATTTTTGCTTTGGTATCGTTGACGCCGTGTTGAAGCAAATACGTCCGTCCGGCGGCAAGGGGCTGATTATCAAGCCAACAAATTCGAGCCACAAGCTCTTTCCTGGATTCGGGTTCTTCACCGGGCCGGACCAGCATATTGCCCCGGGATACATCCACGTCGGTTTCGAGCGTGATGACAACCGACTCTTTGGGGCCTACGGTTTCGAGGGCCTGACCAAATTTTTCAATGGTTGCAATGCGCGAAATCTGACCCGTTGGCAAAACCACAACGTCATCGCCGGGCCGAAACGTGCCACTCGTTACTTTACCCGCGTAGCCCCGGAAGTCGTGAAACTCCTCGGTTTTAGGCCGCACCACGTACTGCACCGGAAAACGCCCCGGCTGCTGGGCGGCGCTGCGATTGACTTCCAGACTTTCGAGCGTTTCCAGGAGCGTCGGGCCGTGGTACCAGTTCAGGAATTCGGTTTTCTGCGTGAGATTCTCCCCGTAAAGCGACGAGATGGGCACGAATTGAATGGCTTGTCCGGCAAAGGCTAACTTTTCCGCAAAGGCTTTAAAACCCGCCACAATTTCGTCAAAACGAGGCTGGCTGTAATTCACCAAATCCATTTTGTTGACACACACCACCACGTGCGGAATGCGCATGAGCATGGCGATGAAAAAATGCCGGAAGGTTTGCTCGACCACCCCGTTGCGCGAGTCGATCAGGATCAGGGATACTTGCGCGTTGGACGCGCCCGTGACCATATTTCGGGTGTACTCGATGTGGCCGGGGGTATCGCCGATGATGTACTTGCGGGTCGGTGTGCTGAAATAAATGTGAGCGACGTCGATGGTAATGCCCTGCTCCCGTTCGGCAATCAATCCATCGGTCAACAGCGATAAATCGGTGAATTCCAAGCCCTTGCGTTTGCTGGCGGCTTCGAGTGCTTCGATCTTATCGCCGGTAATGGAATTGGTTTCGTACAAGAGCCGACCGATTAAGGTGCTTTTGCCGTCATCAACGGAACCGGCGGTAGCAATGCGTAGAATGTCCATTTGCGTAGTCGTGAGGAGTGAGGAGGTAGGAGCGAGAAGGAGTATTTTTCTACTCACGCCTCGCTCCTACCTCTTCACTCCTTTTAAAAATACCCCTGTTGCTTGCGTTTCTCCATGGCGGCTTCCGAGCGTTTGTCGTCGATGCGGGCACCCCGTTCGGAGATTTTGGCGGAACGAATTTCACCGATAATCATCTCCAATTCCACCGCTTCCGACAACACCGCCGCCGTGCAGGTCATGTCGCCGACGGTTCGGAAACGAACGGTTGCCTCGAAGGGAATTTCATCGGTGCTTTTGTTGAGGTGAGGCGAATCGGCCCAAAGCATCCCGTCCCGCTCGATCACGGCGCGTTGGTGGGCGTAATAAATGGAAGGAATGGCAATCTGCTCCTCGCGGATGTAGTTCCAAACGTCGAGTTCGGTCCAGTTGGAAATCGGGAATACGCGCACATTTTCACCAACCGAAATCCGCCCGTTGAGCATATCGAAGAGTTCGGGGCGCTGGCGTTTGGCATCCCACTGCCCGAAATCGTCGCGGACGCTGAAAATGCGCTCTTTGGCCCGGGCCTTTTCCTCATCGCGACGAGCACCCCCCAGGCAGGCATCAAACTTAAATTCTTCGATGGCGTCGAGCAGCGTCACGGTTTGGAGCACGTTGCGGCTGGCGTATTTGCCGGTTTCCTCGCGCACTTTCCCCGCGTCGATGCTGTCCTGCACGTAGCGGACCAACAATTCCGCACCGGTTTCACGCACCAGCCAATCGCGGTATTGGATGGTTTCGGGAAAGTTGTGACCCGTATCGATGTGGAGCAGTGGGAAAGGAATTTTACCGGGGAAAAAGGCCTTCTGCGCCAGCCGGACGAGGACAATGGAATCTTTGCCACCCGAAAATAAGATGGCGGGGCGCTCAAATTGAGCGGCCACTTCGCGCATGATGTAAACGGCCTCGTCCTCTAATTCACGGGGAAATGTGCCAACGCCCGATACCTGTACCTCGCTCATAATCAAAACTTTACACGTTTATTTGTTAGCCTGTACCCGTTCCCTTCAGGAGGCGTGCAGGCCGCATTCTTTCTTTGAAGCCTCCCACCACCAGCGGCCCGCACGGGGATGTTCGCCCGGCTCGATGGCGCGGGTGCATGGCCCGCAGCCGATGCTGATAAATCCCCGGCGGTGCAGGGCGTTGTCGGGTACGCGGTTGGCCTGCAAATACGCCAGCACGTCGTCGTAGGTCCAGTGAATGAGTGGGTTGTATTTCAAAACCTGATTGCCTTCGTCCCATTCCAGAATCTGCATGGCCGCCCGGTTTTCGGATTGCTCGCCCCGGAGGCCGGTTATCCAGACATCGGCCCCGGCCAGCGCCCGCTTGAGGGGTTCAATTTTTCGGATAAAACAGCATTCCTTCCGGTTTTCAACCGATTCATAAAAACTGTTGAAGCCTTTTTCCCGAACCAGATTTTCAACTCGTTCGGTGGCTGGGAAATACGTTTCAAACGACTTCCCGTAACGCGCCTTCGTGGCATCCATCAATTCGTAAGTTTCCTGAAACAACCGGCCCGTGTCGAGAGTGAACACCCGGATGGGTAATTGATTGCGGAAGACAGCATCGGTAATGACCTGATCTTCCTGCCCGAACGAACTTGAAAACACTACTTTTCCGGGATACTGCTCCGAGATGTACCGGATCCCATCAGCCAGTGAAAGGTGTTCTAAGGCGGAGATTTGCGTTAAAACTATCTGACTGTCAGTCATTTATTAATTGATAAGACGGGAGTTACAAGGAAACAGAGGTGCAAAAATACATGAAGTCTATTTGTTTTATAGACTTATTCAGTAAATTATTTTCAGGCGTAGTTACTCAGCAGGATTAATGGGGTTGATTAAACGAAGAAGCCATCCCGAGTACTCGGGATGGCTTCTTCGTGCTTCAATTGGATAAGTAAAATCAGGCGACTACAAAATGGTCTGCGATTTCGTCGGGCCGGATTCGGAGCACATTGGCCAACACGAGTGTAATCAACGTTTTGGAGGCCATCCAGAGCGGAATGTGCGCCATCTGCGCAAACGATTCGACCGTAACACTGGGGTGATCGCCGAGGTATTTCATCAGAATTCCCTCTTTCCGGCCGTAGGTAAACTGCACATTCCGCGCTTTGTCTTTCCACTTCAAAATTTGCCGAACTTCCTTGCTGGCCTGAATCGACTTGTCTTTCAGCCGAACATACGCTTTACGTTCATTCCCCGAAGGATCGAGTGCTACGTAATGCGGTTTGCCTTCGCTGGGCGGAATCCGGAAAATCAGCACGTCGCGCTCGTCCCCTACGGGCAACCGCTCAACCTCGTAATGAATTTCGGGAGTGCAATATTTGTCGATGGCCCGGACGAGAATGTATTCTTCCTCGTCGGCAAATTTCAGGCCCGGAATGCTCTTGTCGTCGCCGACACCGACGAGGAGCGTTCCGCCGTTGGAATTGGCAAAAGCGACCACTTCACGGATAATTTTCTCTGGATGGTTGGCCTTCAACTTGAACTCCAGATAATCACTTTCCCCTTTTCTGACCAGGTCGCGGAGCGCACGCAAATCAATGCTGGCTCTTCTGCTGCGGGTGGCGGTTTTTTCCGCCATTGCCAACAAACCATCTTTCATGGCGTGACACGTTACAGGGTTTGTCAAAGATAAACAACCAGCCAATTGCTTTGTCAACGGAAACCAGAAATATTTTACCGACGACGCTCTGGAGTGAAAACAGCGGGTTGCCTGAAAAAATTGCAAACAATTCTGCCTAATTTTGGGTACTAATCAGGTAATACTGCAAATTCAGATATGGCATTGGCATTGAACCTGTTGATCGCAATTGGCACGTTTCTGTTTATGGAAGGCGTGGCCTGGTTTACTCACAAATACATCATGCATGGCCTTTTGTGGACCTGGCATGAAGACCATCACCACCCGCACAAAGGCTTTTTTGAGAAAAACGACTACTTCGCTGTCGTGTTTGCCCTATTTTCCGTCGGCTTTTTTGCCATTGATAGTTTTGTCGAAGGCTGGGCATTCATGTTCTGGATTGGTTTGGGTGTGTTGGGGTACGGCATCTTTTATTTCGTGTTTCACGACGTGATTGTACACCGGCGGGTCAAAATCAAATTTGTCGCCCAAAGTCGCTACATGAAGCGCATCATGCGCGCCCATTACATTCACCATAAAGTCCATACCAAGCAGGGTGCGGAGGCTTTCGGGTTTTTGTACGCGCCCAAGAAATACGAGAAAAGTAAAATCTGATTGGAAATTGAGAGTTGAAAATTTAGGCTAAGAATTTTCAATTTTCAACTCTCAATTTCCAATTTTTAACTCCAAATGCACCGCCCCAGCCACCTGCGCCGCGCCCAAACCGAACACTTCGACGTGTGTATCATCGGCGGCGGCGCGACCGGGGCCGGGTGCGCGCTCGATGCGGCCTTGCGGGGACTAAAGGTTTGTCTGATTGAACGCGAAGATTTTGCCGCGCAAACCTCTTCAAAATCCACTAAACTCATTCACGGCGGAGTTCGCTACCTTGAGCAAGCCTTCAAGCGGCTTGACTGGGAGCAGTTTCAATTGGTGCGAAAAGGACTTTGGGAGCGCAAATATTTACTCCAGAATGCGCCGCACCTAACCCGCCCCATGGCGCTGCTGACCCCTTGCCATTCGCGGTTTGAACGGCTTTACTTCGGGGTGGGCCTCAAACTGTACGACCTTTTGGCGGGGCGGCATAATCTCACGCCAAGTCGGCAATTATCCACGGAAGAGGCACTACGGGCTATTCCTACGTTGAAAAAAGAAAGTCTGCGGGGTGCGGTGCAGTATTACGACGGGCAACTCGACGACGCGCGATTCGCGTTGGCTTTGGTACGGACAGCCGCTCAACACGGAGCCGTGGTGCTCAATCACGCTGAAGTACAGGCGTTTGAAGCTTCCGCCGATGGTAAACTACAAACTTTAATCGTCCGCGATCTTCTCGACGGTCAGCAAGCGACGATCCGGGCGACGGTTTTTGTCAATGCCACCGGTCCTTTCGCCGATGGCATTCGACAAATGGCCAACCCGGCAGTGCCTTCGCGAATGCGGGTAAGCAAGGGGGTACACGTGATTTTACCGAAAACGGTTCTCAACAGTGAAACTGCTTTGCTGGTCCCCCAAACTGACGACGGACGGGTGATGTTTGTGATCCCCTGGAAAAACCACGTGCTGGTGGGGACAACCGATACCGAAGCCGACTTGGGCGACGACCCGGCGTTGGAACAAACGGAAGTGGACTATTTGCTGGGCTACGTGCGGCGCTACCTCAACTCCGACGTATCGGCGGCGGATGTGCAGAGCGGGTTTGCCGGACTTCGCCCGCTTTTACAGGCCGACCCCAGCACCGATACCAAAACCCTGGTACGCGACCACGAAGTGGAAATCGATGCCCGCTCGGGATTGGTGAGTATCATGGGCGGTAAATGGACCACGTACCGGCTCATGGCCAGGGATACCATCGACGCGTGTCTGCGCCGGATGAATGCCCCTCCCCGCCCCTGCACAACTGAAACTCAGTTGCTGGTAGGCGCTGAAGGCTACACGTCCGAAGGCTGGCAGGAACTGATAACCCGGTATGGTTTGCCGAAAGACGTCGCGGTGCATTTGTGGCACCGATACGGAATTGAAGCGGAGCAGGTCGCCGCGCTGACGAAACAGCAGCCCGCGTGGGCTAATCCGTTGGTCGAAAATTACCCATTCCTCGTAGCCGAAGTAGTATTTGCCGTCCGACACGAAATGGCCTGCACCGTGTCCGACGTGTTGAGTCGGCGGTTGGGCTTGGAAGATTTAGACTGGCAGGCCACCGAAGCCGCCCTACCAGCGGCCATCAACTTGATGGCCGAACAACTCGACTGGTCGGAATCCCAGGCCCACCAGGCCGAATCCGATTATCGCCAGCGATTATTTGGAATCCAGGAAAGAGCACTTTTCAAGCAAAAAAGCACAGCGTAGGGCTGTGCTTCAGAGTTGGTAGAAAGCAAACCAAAAATTGACCGCAGCAAAGAGTAAGCTCATCGGCTGGGTAATCAACTACTTGGTACTCTTCCGGTTGCTCGCTTAGTACTCGTCTTCGTTGAAAAAGAAATCGTCTTTAGTGGGGTAGTCCGGCCATATTTCCTCGATGCTTTCGTAGGGTTGCCCGTCGTCCTCAAGTTCTTGTAGGTTCTCTACTACTTCGAGCGGAGCGCCCGTCCGAATCGCGTAATCAATAAGTTCGTCTTTCGTTGCGGGCCAGGGAGCATCTTCCAGGTAGGAAGCCAGTTCAAGAGTCCAATACATACGTTTTCCCTCCTAATAAATGAGTAGTTCTGAAAAAATGACTGCAAAAGTAACGTAATTTTCAAGACCCAGAACTTGTGCCCCAAAAATTTGCTGTTAGAAAAACTGGTTTTATCGAGAAAAATTATAAGTTCCGTGTAAAAAATCAGACCCAAGGGTTTAAATAGTCAAAATCAATGCCTTACGCGCAGCTCGAAGTATGTGCTTACTCCATCGAATCGTGTAGGGCAGCCGAATCGGGTGGAGCTAATCGGATTGAATTATGCGCCAGCCCCTACGAAGGCGGCATTACGCCGTCCGCCGGATTGCTAACCCTGGCAAAAAAATATACGCGCTTACCAATCTGCGTGATGCTTCGGCCACGGGGGGGGGATTTTTACTATTCGGATACGGAGTTCGAGCAGATGCAGGCCGACCTCGCCGTAATTCGTCAACTGGGGGCCGATGGGGTCGTGCTGGGCCTGCTAAAACCCGACGGGACGGTGGACATTCCCCGCACCGCCCGCCTGGTGAAACTGGCCCATCCCCTACCCGTTACCTTTCACCGGGCTTTCGACATGACGGTCAACTACGCCCAGGCCATCGAAGCCGTCATCGGGACGGGTTGCCAGCGGCTACTTACCTCGGGCGGGCACCCCACGGCGTATGAAGGTCGCGTGACCCTATCGCAATTGGTTCAACTGGCGCAGGGATGTATTGAAGTCATCGCGGGTAGTGGCATCAATGCCAGCAATGCGCACGAAGTGCTCCATACCGGTGTCGATGCCCTGCACATGACCGGGAAATCGACGCGCATTAGCGCCATGACGTTCCGTAGGCCGGAACTGTCTATGGGTGGTCACGCGGCTTTTTCGGAATACGAGATTATATTTAGCGATGAGTTAAAAATACGCGCTGTGGTCGACGTGATGCAGCGCCAGGCGCAACAAAAACGTAAGCACTAATTTGAATAACCTTCCCGATTATCTCAACTAACCCCCAACCAATGCTCTCCCGACGCACTTTTCTCCGCACCTCTACCCTATCGACGCTGGCCGTGCCGCTACTGCTCCGTGCCGAAGCGACGCCCCCCGCCGGGACTCCGCTTGTCGTCGCGACCTGGCCCAATCGGGGCGCAACCGAGGCCGGGTGGCAGCGCCTGCAAAGCGGAGGTACCGCCCTCGATGCGGTAGAAGCCGGGGCGCGGGTACCCGAAGCGGATCCCAACGAAACCTCCGTAGGCCACGGCGGATTACCCGACCGGGACGGGCACGTCACGCTGGATGCCTGCATCATGGACTGGAAAGGCAACGCCGGGGCTGTTACCTTTCTCGAGGGCATCATGCACCCGATTTCGGTGGCCCGGCGGGTGATGGAGAAAACTCCCCACGTGATGCTTTCAGGTGCGGGTGCCTTACAGTTTGCGGTGTCGGAAGGATTTGTGAAGAAAATACAATTAACCAGCAAAGCCCGGAAAGCGTGGGAAGCATGGAAGAAAACAGCCAAATATCAGCCTAAAATTAACGTGGAAAACCACGACACCATTGGTATCCTATCCCTGGATCAACAAGGGCACGTGTCGGGAGCCTGCTCCACGAGCGGATTGGCCTACAAAATGCACGGACGCGTAGGCGATTCGCCCATTATCGGCGCGGGGATGTTTGTCGATGATGAGGTGGGCGCGGCCTGCGCTACGGGGCTGGGTGAATTTGTAATGAAAACCCTCGGCTCTTTTTTGGTCGTTGAATTGATGCGCCAGGGCCGCAGTCCCCAACAGGCCTGTGAAGAGGCCATTGGCCGAATTGTGAAACGCTATCCCAACTACCCCGAGTTTCAGGTAGGCTACCTGGCCACCAACAAACAGGGCGACGTGGGGGCCTACGCCATTCAGCCGGGATTCAGCTACACCCTCACGCGCGATGGGAAAACGACAATCGTGCCGTCAGACTCTCACTTAAAGAAATAGGTAGAAGTCAACCGCCTGTTTTTTCCGAAAATGTGCATGAATCTCCCAAAAAAAACATAGAACGCTTTAGCAGAAAAACCAAAATCATATCTTTGAAGCGACGGGGGCGACACGGCCTCCGCGCTTTTTTTATGATTTACCCATGGCACTCGACATCGAACCCATCCAAGCGAAAGTTCGTCCCAAAGCCCTCATCGAAGTGGCCTGGGAAGTTTGTAACCAGGTTGGCGGTATTTACACCGTAATCCGCACCAAAGTACCATCGATGGTCGAGAAGTGGGGCGAAGACTATTTTCTGCTCGGGCCGTATTTCCCGCAGACCGCCGCCGCCGAGTTTGAACCCATTGAAACCGAGGATAAGTCGATGTTGGGGAAAACGATTGCCAAAATGCGCGAGATGGGTTTTGAAGTCCATTACGGGTACTGGCTCGTAACGGGTAAGCCCCGCATTGTGCTTTTCGACTTCCGGCCCATTATGGCCCGCATCGATGAATTGAAGTTTGCGCTCTGGAATCGGCACCAACTTTCAACGCTCAATGCCGAAGAACTGGTAGGAAACGTCATCGCTTTCGGCGAATGCGTCCGGGTATTTCTTACCGAACTCGCCAGTCTGCAAGCGGCCAAAGTCGATATCGTTGCGCATTTTCACGAGTGGATGGCCGCGACCGCACTGCCGGATTTAAAACAGAACAACGTTAAAATATCGACCGTCTTCACGACGCACGCCACCATGCTGGGCCGCTACCTGGCCCCCAACGTCCCTGATTTTTACAACCAATTACCCACCTTTCAGCCCCGCTGGCAGGAAGAAGCCCGGCATTACGGCATCGAATCGCAGGCCACCATCGAGCGGCTGGCCGCGCAAAGTTGCCACGTGATGACGACCGTTAGCGACGTAACCGCCCGCGAATGCGAGTTCCTGTTGGGCCGACAATGTGACCTGATTCTGCCCAACGGGCTGAATATCACCCGGTTTACGGCCCTGCACGAGTTTCAGAATTTACACGTGCAGTACAAGGAAAAAATTCACCAGTTTGTGATGGGGCATTTTTTCCAGAGTTATTCCTTCGACCTCGATAAAACGCTGTACTTCTTTACGTCGGGCCGGTACGAGTACGCCAACAAAGGCTACGACCTGACGCTCGAAGCCCTCAGCCGCCTCAACTGGAAACTCAAGCAAGCCAACTCAGATATGACGGTCGTGATGTTTATCATCACCAAAAACCCGTATTATTCCCTCGATGCCTCGGTGCTGCAATCGCGGGCCGTGATGGAAGAAATCCGGCTAACCTGCGAGGCCATCGAAAAGCAAGTCGGCGATAAACTGTTTCTGGCCTCGGCCACGAGCAACGAGTTGAAAATGCCCGACCTCAATAAGTTTGTCGAGGAATACTGGCAACTGCGCCTGCGCCGCACCATCCAGACCTGGAAAACCAAGCAACTGCCCAAAACTGTAACGCACCACCTGAAGCAGGAGGACGACATCGTCCAGTTTTTGCGAAAAGCCAATCTGCAAAATCACGCCGAAGACAACGTTAAAATCGTGTATCACCCCGATTTTATCGCCACGACCAACCCGCTGTTTGGGATGGAGTACAACCAGTTTGTGCGGGGCTGTCACTTGGGCGTTTTCCCGAGTTACTATGAACCCTGGGGTTACACGCCGCTCGAATGCGTGGCGCGGGGCATTCCAACGGTGACGAGCGACCTCTCGGGCTTCGGCGATTACATGATGCAGATCATGCGGGATTACGAAAACTGGGGCGTGTACGTCATCAACCGCTCCAAGCAAACCTTCAGCCAGGCCGCCGACCAACTGGCCGATATCCTGTTCAAATTTATCAAAGCCTCGCGCCGCGACCGCATCATGCAGCGCAACCGGGTGGAGAGTATTTCGGAAGTATTCGACTGGAAAAACCTGCGTAGCTACTACGACACCGCGCACGATCTGGCCATTAAGCGGAAAAAGCCGTAAACGGGATTTAAAAAAGGTTTGAGGGTTTGAGGCGGTCCGCCGCGCGGTTTGAA
>JAJAZB010000493.1 GCA_026785975.1 Cytophagaceae bacterium
AGGAAATTAAGGAAACGGCTCGGGTTTGGCAAAACAGCAACAGCTACACCGTCGAGAAGGATTTCGGTAAAAAAGTCACCAAAGTCACGCTGACCAACAACCTGATTCCCGACACGAATCCCAAAAATAACACCATCGAGGTGACGCCACAGGGGAGTGGGAAGTAAGGTGCCGGTGTGCCGATCTTTTAAGAACGGGGGCCGGCCGGTAAAGCATTCAACTTCAAAAAAAGCTCAACCGGTGGAAGAATTATCTTTCCGATCTGGTTTGGCCCTGAGCCAGATTGCCCGAATTGAGACAGTCAGGACTAATCCGACTGTCAGTACAATCTGTGCGCTCGCCAAAGCCCTTGAAGTGAGACCATCCGTTTTGTTTGATTTCGATTTGTAATTTCCCGCAGCCACTCGGCAGAGTTATGCGACTGCAATGAATTAAGAGGCCTGTCACCCATTTCTACCCTACCTTCACGCCATGATTTCAGAAGGTTGGACGGCGACGCTTTCGCCAAAAATGCGTTACAGCCTCGGGGCGACGCTGGTTTTGCTGGGTGCAGCGGGGTTTTCGGCGAAAGCGGTTTTGATTCGGTTGGCGTACCGCGTCGAGGGTCACCCGATTGATTCGCTCTCGCTGCTCGCGCTTCGGATGGTGTTTTCGGTGCCCGTGTACCTGTTCATCGCGTACCGCCTCAGTCGTCGGGCCAACGTGGTTTCACTATCCCGGCGGGAGTTGCTCGTCGTGGCCGGATTGGGTGTCATGGGGTATTTCGCGGCCAGTTTACTCGATTTTTTGGGGTTGCAGTACGTCACAGCAGGCGTCGAGCGGCTCATTTTGTTCGTCTACCCGACGATTGTTCTGGCCGTTTCGGCGCTGCTGTTTGGCCAACGCATCCGGGCCGTGCAGGTGGGGGCACTGCTGCTGACGTACGCGGGCATCGCGCTGGCTTTCCTCGACGACATCGATACCGATTTGCAGACCAACCTGCCCCTGGGTGCGGCGCTGATTTTTGCCAGTGCGTTTGTGTACGCGCTTTACCTCGTGGGCAGCGGGCGCGTGATCCAGCGCGTGGGTTCGGGGCGCTTTACGTGCTACGCCATGCTGGCGGCGGGTGGGGCCACGTTTCTGAGTTATCTACTCACCCGCGATGTATCGGCGCTGCTCAAAATGCCCGCCGAAATTTATTCCCTGAGCATCTGGCTGGCCCTGATTTCAACCGTACTCCCCACCTTCCTGACGGCGGAAGGCATCCGGCTCATCGGTTCCGACAACATGGCCATTGTGTCGAGCGCCGGGCCGGTTATCACCATCGGCCTGGCGTATCAGTTTCTGGGTGAGCGCGTTGGAATCTGGCAGGGGCTGGGCACGCTGCTGGTGCTGGCGGGGGTGATGCTGATTAGTTTGCGCGGGAGAAAGGCCAGCCCGGTTGGTTGATAGGTTAGGAATATGCGCGGTATCCGCACCGATTATTCGCGGTTCGACCCCCTTGAACAACGGAGCATTTGCAAATCTAAAGGCCATTTCCGATCCGAATTTACTTCCCCGTCAACTCCACTTGCACACCGTCGGTGGCGGTTTTGTCGAGAAAAAGTGCCCGATTGCCTTGCGTACCCTGGTGCGGACGCGGCGCGGGGGAAATGCCCGTCTGCGCCGCCACGGTTTCAAACGCCTCGCTGATGTCGCTGACTTTCAGGCAAAAATGGTGCAGGCCCCCGCCGGTCTGCTTCACCCACTGGTCGAGTGGTGAATTTTCAACCAATGATTCTACGAGTTGCAGGTGGCAATTGCCCAAATCCAGGTGCGTGAGCAGCACGGTGTCGTCGTTGACCGTTTCCGAAAAAAGCACCGGAAACCCGAGTTTGTCGCGCCAGGTTTTCAGAGCAACTTCCGTGTCGGGCACAGCAATGGCGAGGTGGTCGAGTCCTTGGAAATGCATGATTTGAAGGTTTGAGGTTTGACAAGATTTGAGGCGGTCCGCCGCGCGGTTTGAGGGTTTGAAAAGGTTTAACATCGTGTAATCGCCACACCCTCGAACCTTCAAACCTCATCAAACCTTCAAACCATTTTCCGTAAATCCCGCTTCACCGGATTCTCCAGCCGCCCGATGCCTTCGATTTCGCAGGTAGTCACGTCGCCGGGTTGGAGGAAAATTTGCGGGTTGCGGAAGTAGCCAATGCCAGCGGGCGTGCCGGTGGTCATCACGTCGCCGGGTTCCATCGTCATCATGCCCGTCACGTAAGCCACGTAGTCGGGCAGGGGGTGAATCCAGTCCCAGTTGCCGCTGTCCTGCAAGGCTTTGCCGTTGACGAAACACTTCATTGCCAGTTTTTCGGGATTCGGTAATTCGTCTTTCGTCACCACGCAGGGGCCAAAGGGCGCGAAACTGTCGTAGTTTTTGCCAAACGTAATCTGGTTGTCTACAAACTGAATGTCGCGGGCCGACACGTCGTGCAGAATCGAGTAGCCCCAAACGGCGTCCATCGCGGTTTCGGGGGTCAGTTTGCGACACGTTTTGCCAAAGATTACGGCGAATTCCACCTCGTAATCCACCTGCTTCACGCCCTTTGGCAGTAAAATCGGCTCGCCCGGCCCAACCACTGCGGAAGTAATTTTCGAGAAAAAAAACGGAAACTTCGGGACTTTCGCGGCTGGGTTTTCGGTAAAATGTCCGTTGTAATTCACACCCGATCCCAGAATCTTACCGGGGCGGTACGGGGCCAGGATTTTCACGGAACCAAACGGAAAACTAATCCCCTCGGCAGGCTGGGCCAGTTCGTACAGGTTCCGCGTCAGGGCCAGCCCCGCCTCGCCCGACTGAATCAGTGCGAGCAGGTTTCTGAAAACGGCCCCGCTACCCCCGGTTTCAGTTTTGTGTTGTCGAAAAAGGGCTTTCAGGTCGAACAGCAGCCCGTTTTTCTCGACGCCAACGGATTGGTAGTTGCGGAGTTTGAAGGTGTAGAGTTTCATCTTTTTAAGATTCATGCCGTGGCACGGCTAGGGGGGGTAGTGCGGAGTGCCGTGCTACGCCGGTCAGACAATTAAAATTCCTTTGTGAATCAGCTCCGGCTTTTCCGCCAGTTTTGAAAAAAGCCCCGGTGCATCGGCGAACATATCGAACTCGGTCGTCATTGCCGCGAAGCGAACCCGGCCTTCGGCCAGCAGCCGGATGGATTCGGGGAAACAGCCCACTTCAGTGCGGCTGCCGAGCAGCGTCAGTTCTTTTCGGGTGAAATCGAGGCCCGGAAACGTCACGCCCACGCCGCCTTTCAC